>NZ_JAODBU010000013.1:0-126025 GCF_025336545.1 Eubacterium album
TACTGTTGTTTTGGAATTCATCATTTCTGATGACGTTCACTGAAAATCTTTTATTCATTTTCAGGGATGGTTGCTGTTCAATTATCAATGTTCTTGTTTTGCTTGTTGCCGTTTCAGCAACAACTCGTTTATATTATCACGATTGTTTTGCTTTGTCAACAACTTTTTTATATTTTTCTTCGTTATTCAAAACTTAGAATCAATTAAATTTTTCTGTCTGAACTGCTGTCTCAGCAGTCAGCTTGTGTATAATACTACGTATTTCGACTGTTGTCAACATGCTTTTTTAATTTTTTTATTTTTATGTATTTGTCAATTAAATCTAACTGCAATTATTACTTCTAGCGATCTTTGTCATCCTACATTAATAGAATTGGTTTTACTTATTATTTAAATATAATATCAGTATGACTTTATCTGTGTTGTATTTAACTTGTTTTAATTTATATTCTAAAATCAATCTGTCTGGTACCTATTAATACTTTATGTTAGATTGGATTTGTTTTTTATTTATTCTAAAATATCATTTTACTATTTACGGATTATTTTCTTTTTTCTATTTTTTACCGTAAAATTTTTTAAGCCATTTCCTTCTTTTTAATATTATGTAAACTAAATTACGGATTATCCCAATTTAGTTAGAATAATCCGTAATTATTTTTAATTTTTTTATTTATTATCTATGGTCTTTGGCCTAAGGCTCCTTCGAGTGTAAGCGTTTCGCCACTCATATATTTAAAGTCTGGAGAAGCAAGCTGTACACATACGCGACCTATTTCTTTCTCCACGTCTCCAAAATGTCCCATTGGTGGTGTTTTTACATTTGCTTTAAATGCATCCGGATAAGCTTTTTCAAAATTTTCAAGCTGAGCTGTCCATGCAAGTGGGCATACTACGTTTGCATTTATGCCGTCTGCTGCCCATTCGGTTGCAGCAACTCTTGTAAGTCCTCTGATTCCTTCTTTTGCTGCAGCATAAGCACACTGTCCATAGTTTCCAAATAGTCCTGCACCTGATGCGAAATTAATTACAGAGCCTTTTGTTTCTTTTAAATACGGATAGCATTCTTTCATATAGTAGAAAGCCGCATAAACTCCTGAATACATTGCGAGATCAAATTGTTGTGTTGTATGATCTGCTATTGTTACTCCTGAAGCTGATGCCTGTGCATTATTTATTAACACATCAATTCTTCCAAACTCATCTATTGTTTGCTTTACTACATTTGCAACAACAGTTTCATTGTCTGCTCCGGCATTTATGTCAGCCTGAATTGGCAATACTTTTATTCCGTATTTGCTTTCCAATTCTTCTTTTGCGTCTGTAAGTTTTTTAACGTTACGTCCTGTAAGTACCAAATTGGCACCTTCTTTTGCATAAGCCGTTGCTATTCCGTAACCTATTGAACCACAGCTTCCATCCTGCAATACTGCTCTTCCTCCACCTGTTATAATGGCTGTCTTTCCTGTTAAAAATCCCATATCAGTTTCTCCTTTCTTTACTCTTCCATTATTTTTTCTGAAAAGTTTATTTTGCCCCAAGGTTCTTCCATTACAATTGTAACTTTGCTTTTCCATTGTTGATACATTTCATCTGCGCTATTTTTTTCTTTTGCGTTTAATATATCTTCAACTTTTTTTGCAATTTTTTCTTTTTTGTAAATTTCAACTAGTCTTTCTTTGCTAATATTAACTTTTGATAACATTTTTTCGCTGGAATTTTCTAAATAGTAGTCAGCTTCTTCATTTGCCTCGCTTTCTTCTTCTGCACTCAAGGACACGTCATATTTTGAAGCTTCCTCGTATAATGCCTGTCTTTCGCAAATATCGCTAAGTATCTGGCTTTTTACTCCTTCTTCTAGTGTTACACCTATTTTTAGTTTTTTATTCCACTTAAGTTCTTTATTTTTTGACATATAATAAACTTCGTATGTTGCCTGTGTTTTGTAGGCATAATATCGAACTTCATCCATATATATGTCCGCTATGTCTGCTTTAGAATCAGTGTCTTCTATTTTTATTCCTATCGATTCTTTTGATGCAACTGTCTGGCTTTCACTAGATGGTTGATTATTTTGTTCATTATTATTTTGTGTTAATGAATTTTCTAAATTTGATTCTACTGTTACTGATTCCGTAGTAGCTTCCTTCTGCTTATTGGTATCAGGGGATTTGCTACTTGTGCATCCCACTATAGCCATTGCCACTACAAAACATGTAAGTGTAGCCATCATTTTTTTATTTTTCATCGATTCTACTCCTGTTTATGCTGCTGTGTTGTTATTTTTGAGATTTGCTCAGCCATAACCATTTTATTGTTATGTTATATTTTTTCCATCATTAGTAATTCTTCTGATTAACTTCTTTTTAAGCTTCGGATATCTTCAATTACTTTTCGCATATTTTCCATCAATTCATCAGCGTCTTTTGCCGGTTTCATCGGAATATATTCGAAGTAAGGTGTTTTGTCCGGAATTAATTTTAATCTTCTGTTGTATTTGCTTAGTATTTCCGGTATTTTTTCTGTTTCAATCGGAGCCGTAGGATGCATTGTAAATTTAAGCTTTGTCTTATTTCCTGTTATTTCAGTTATATAAGCTTCATGTGCTGTTGCTTTTATGAGTACAATTTTCAACAGATTTTCTACCTGTCTAGGCATTTCTCCAAATCTGTCTATTAACTCATCCTGCATATCTTCGTATTCTTCCTGCGTTTCTATGCCTGCAATTCGTTTATACACATCCATCTTCTGGCTCTCGCTTTTAATATACCCTGCAGGAACAAATGCATCTATAAGTACATCAATTTTTGTTTCAAATTCAAGTGTCGGAGTTTTTCCTTTTCTTACAAGAATTGCTTCATTTAGCATTTTACAGTACAGATCATAACCTACCGCCTCCATGTGTCCATGTTGCTGCGCTCCAAGTAAATTTCCGGTTCCTCGTATTTCCAAATCTCTCATGGCAATTTTTACGCCGGAACCTAATTCCGTGAAATTCTTTATTGCACCAAGTCTCTTTTCTGCTACCTCTGATAGCAATTTATTTCTTGTGTACATCATAAACGCATATGCAGTCCTATTTGAACGACCTACTCGTCCTCTAAGCTGGTACAACTGAGATAATCCCATTTTTTCTGCATTATGAATTATGATTGTATTTGCATTTGAAACATCAATCCCTGTTTCTATTATAGTAGTAGAAACTAATACGTCTATATCTCCATTTACAAAATCATACATAATTGTTTCTAACTGTCGCTCACTCATTTGACCATGTGCAAATGCTACATTTGCATCAGGCACAAGTCTTTGTATTTCGGCAGCACGTTCTGCTATGTTTTGTACAATATTGTATACATAATAAACCTGACCATTTCGTAATAGTTCTCTGTTTATAGCTTCTCTTACGATTTCATCATTATATTCCATTACATATGTCTGTATCGGCATTCTATCCTGTGGTGGTTCTTCCATAATAGACATATCTCTTATTCCGATAAGACTCATATGCAATGTTCTTGGAATTGGCGTTGCAGTCATCGTTAATACATCTATATTATTTTTTAGTTCTTTAATTTTCTCTTTATGTTTTACACCAAATCGTTGTTCTTCATCTATTATAAGTAAACCCAAATCTTTAAATTTCACGTCTTTTGAAAGAACTCTGTGGGTTCCGATTACGATATCTACATAACCTTTTTTCAAATCTCTTATTGTCTGCTCCTGATTTGCTTTTGTTCTAAATCTCGAAAGCATTTCCACTCTTACAGGAAAATCTTTGAATCTTTGTGTAAATGTCTTGTAATGTTGTTGCGCTAAAACGGTTGTCGGCACAAGATATACTACCTGTTTATTATCCTGTACTGCCTTGAATGCCGCACGTATGGCAACTTCTGTTTTTCCAAATCCTACGTCTCCACATACAAGTCTGTCCATAGTCTTTGTGCTTTCCATATCCGCTTTAACCTGAGAAATTACTTCTAACTGGTCATCTGTTTCTTCAAACGGGAACATCTCTTCAAATTCTTTTTGCCATTCTGTGTCCGGACTAAATACAAATCCTGTGCTGTCCTGTCTTGTCGCATACAATTCAATTAACTCGTCGGCAATATCTGCCACTGCCTTTTTAACTCTTGTTTTTGTTTTTTTCCATTCAGTTCCACCTAATTTATTAAGCTTAGGTGGTTTTGCTTCACTGTCAGCATATTTTTGAATCATGTCGAGCTGAGTTGCAAGAATATAGAGATTGCTACCGCCTTCATATTCTATTTTTATATAATCCTTCACGGTGCGGTCTACTTCAATTTTTTCAATTCCTTTGTAGATTCCAAGTCCGTGATTTTCATGTACAACATAATCGCCTATATTTAAATCTGAAAAATCTGAAATATGTGAACCTGAATAATTATGTTTCTTTCTTCTTTTTTTCTTTTTCTCGCCAAAAATATCAGTATCACTTATTACTACAAATTTTATCATAGGATAAGCAAAGCCTCCGCGCAGGTGTCCTGTCACTATCATTACTTCTCCACTAAGTGCTTCTCTTTCTTTATCCTCTTCGTAAAATGCACTTATGCCAAACCCGCGTAAATCTTCTGCTAGTCTTTTTGCCCTCGTCAGGCTTGCACAAACCATTATTACTTGATATTTTTGTTTTTTATATTTTTTTAAATCCTCAACTAGCATTTCAAATTTGTTATTATAAGGGCTTATTGTTTTTGCTTCTACAGATGCAATTTCATCTACTGTAAAATTCTTTACAGTCTGATCTAATGAAGTAAATAACACTTTCTTTACTGAGTCTATCTTACTTTCGATTGTTTTTCTACTCCACACAATGTCAGTCTGTCCCGGCAAAACGTAACCTTTTTCTAAACGATTGCTCATGCTGTCTCTAAATTCCGTCTCAACAGCTTTCATCTGCTCATCAACTCTTTTTGGCTCGTCTATAAAGAACGCCGCATCTTTTAAATAGTCAATAAAGCTTACCATTCCATCATAGAAATAGTTTACATAACTATCAAATGACATTCCATTTTCATTTATTTCTTCATTATCTATAAATTCTTTTATTATAACTTCAAGTCTATGCGCTTCTTCTGTTTTAAATTGTTTTCTAAGTGCTTCAGAATTTTTCTTTAAGTCTTTTTTTATTTTATCAATTCCGGCTCTTATTTCTTCTTTTGTTAATACATATTCAGTTGCCGGATATATTGTTATTTTTTCAAGATTTTCTATTGATCTTTGTGTTTCTACCTCAAAGCTTTTTATAATATCAACTTCATCATCCCACATGTCAATTCTATATGGGACTTCGTCTGTCAATGTATAAATGTCTATAATACTTCCTCTTACAGCAAACTGTCCCGGTGACTCTACCTGTTCTGCTCCCTCGTATCCCATTTGAACAAGCTTATGTCTTATTGCATCCATTTCAATAATGCTACCTTCAGAAATTTCCAAAACATTTTCTTTAATTCTGTCTAATGGCATTATTTTATCCATAAGTCCATCTGCTGTAGTCACAATTGTACATGGTTTATCTTCTACAAGTTTCTTTATGCATTCCAGTCTTTGCTGCAGGATTACGTTTCCATGTACGTCTGCTGAAAAGAATATGAAATCCTTCGCAGGATACAATACAACATTTTTATCAAATGCTTTTAAATCTTCATAAAGTTCCTTTGCTTTTGTTCCACTAAAAGTAACGATGACTTTATTTTTGTAGCCATCGCTTAATCCTGTTATAAAATGTGCAAGCTGAGAATCCGCACACCCTGTTACCTGACATGTTTTTCCTGTATCAAGGCATTCCTTAGCGCGTTCAAATCCATTTAATTTTTGTAGTGGATAAAAAAATGTATTCATTGTGTCCTTCCTTATTGTTTTAATGATGCCAGAATTGTGGCGGCGTAGCATGAAACAATCCGTAGACATCAAAGTTGTGAGTTTTTAACCTCAACATTATTTTAATTTAGTTATATTTGTTCATTGCAGTCTCAATATTTTCTAGAATCATTACTTCAGCAGCTGATGCAGCGTTTCGTACCGCTTCATCTACGATTTCTCTTTCCTTGCTACCGAATTTTCCTAACACGTGATTAACCAAATCTCCCTGATTTTCACCTACTCCAACTTTTATTCTCTTAAAGTTTTGTGTACCGGTATGGGCTATTATACTTTTTAGTCCATTGTGACCACCGGCACTTCCTTTAGCTCTTATTCTTATCTTCCCTACATCTAGACTGATGTCATCTGCTATTATTATTATTTCCTGTTGTGGGTCTAATTTATAAAAATCCATTACTTCTCTTACAGATTCCCCACTATTATTCATATATGTCTGTGGCTTTACAAGTATGACCTTTTCATTTCCTATCATTCCTATTCCACAAAGTGCCTTATGTCTTCTTGTATTTACCTGAACTCCCATCTGAGATGCTAATTCATCTATTACATCAAATCCTATATTATGTCTTGTCTTGTCATATTTTTTGTCCGGATTTCCAAGTCCTACTATTGCGTACATGTATTTTCTCCTTTATTTTTATAAATTTTTTTCTAAAGACCTTCTCATTTATTACTATCTCTTTATCTTTTACATTTTATTATTATAGTTTACCCTTTATTGCTCTTTATTTAAAGACTTTTTAGCAATAAATTAATTTAAACTGCACACAATTTTTTTATACATATGACTATTGTGCATAGCACTTCGATGCTACTTTGCTTCTTCTCAGCGATTATACATTCGCCAAATTTCTAAAATTGTGTATAATTAAAAATGGCATAACCACAATCGGGCATGCCATTTTAAGATAATAACTATTTTTATTCCAATTTACATTATGTCTATTCTGGATCTGGTTCTAACAATGCTTTTTCATAAGCTGCTAAAACAATTTCCTGAATTGAATTACGAGTCTGTGAATTGATTGGATGAGCAATATCTCTATATTCACCATCTGCTGCCTTACGACTAGGCATTGCAATAAACAATCCTTTTTCACCTTCTACTACTTTGATGTCGTGAATAACAAATTCATCATCAATTGTAATTGAAACAACCGCTTTCATCTTGCTTTCTTTTGTCATCTTTCTGACTCTTACATCTGTAATATTCATATTTTTGCCTCCTCATTGTTTTGTAGAACATTACTTTTATTTTTACGCATCAATCATCACATATCAATGCGTCAAATACTTTTATAACCCGTATCTAAAGTTACGCTCTATTATAATTTTAGGTTCACTTTCATGATTAATTATTTCTGTATTAGGTTTAATTGTTCCGTGACTTTCAACGATACAGTTTTCAAGATGTACGTTGTCTCCAATATAAACATCATTAAGTATAATACAATTCTTTATCGTACTGTTATTTCCGATGTAAGCCTGTTTAAATACAACCGAATCATCTACTTTTCCATTTACTATGCATCCGCCTGAAATTAAGCTATTGCTGACACCTGCTCCCGGATTATATTTTGCCGGTGGTAAATCTTCAACCTTAGAATATACATCCGGATATGTTTTAAAGAAATAATTTCTTACTTCCGGTTTAAGGAAATCCATGTTTGTGTTGTAATATCCATCAACTGTAGAAATATTTCTCCAATAATCTGTAGTCTTATAAGAGTAAATCTTACGATTATTCTTATTCCTCTGTATAATGTCAGATACGATATCATATCTGTCCTCTTCCATACACTGTTCAATCAACTGGATGAGTAATCTTCTCCTAATTACATATACCCCTGTTGAAATTAAAGTTCCATCACTTTCAATTGGTTTTTCTTCAAATTTTACAATACGTCCATCATCATTAGTTGTTACTACTCCATAATTAGATACCTTACCATCCGGTAAATCTGTTGTAACAATTGTTATATCTGCATTCTTTTCAATATGATATTCTAATACTTTATTGTAGTCTAACTTGTAAACTGCATTAGATGATGCAATAACTACATATGGCTCATGGCTCTTCTTAAGGAATCCTATATTCTGTGCAATTGCATCTGCTGTTCCTCTATACCAGAAACCATTGTCAGATGTAATTGACGGAGTAAATACATATAAGCCTCCCTGCTTTCTACCAAAATCCCACCATTTTGATGAACTAAGGTGCTCATTTAATGACCATGCGTTGTACTGTGTAAGTACAGCTACTCTCTGAATATGAGAATTACTCATATTACTCAAAGCAAAATCAATAGCTCTGTAACTACCTGCTATTGGCATTGCCCCTACGGCTCTTTTTGCTGAGAGTTCTTTTAATCTGTTACTGTTTCCACCTGCTAAAATAATTCCTATCGCTCTCATTAAATTTCACCTGCCTTAATTATATAGTCTCCTGATTCAAGTTTTCCGTCAGGGTAATCGCTAATTACAGTCTTACCTGATATAGCTACATTTCTTCCAACTGTAACATTGGATGGTACGGTTGAATTTTCACCAATAACTACTAAATCACTGGCATAAACTCTTGTATCAAGTTTACTTTCTGCATACTCACCCGTTCCAATTGTACATTTTTCACCGATAACGACATTCTCTGCAATGATTGCCTTGTCCACTACAGTTCCTTTCTTAATAACCGTATTGTCCATAATAATTGAATCCCTAACTATTGCTCCTTCTTCAATTACAACATTGGCACTGATTACTGAGTTAGATACATTACCATGTATCTCACATCCGTTGCCTATGATACATCTTTCTACAGATGCCTCCTTGGCTACATACTGTGGTGGCAATGAACTGCTCTTAGTATATATTTTCCAAAATTCTTCATATAAATTAAATTCAGGTACAATATCTATTAATTCCATATTGGCTTCCCAATATGACTGTAATGTTCCTACATCTTTCCAATAGCTTGAATATTCATAAGCAAAAATTCTCTGTTCCTTATCAAAACAGTATGGAATTACATGCTTACCAAAGTCACAATTAGGCTGATTCTTAAGTGCTAAAAGTGCTTCCTTAAGTACATCCCAACTAAATATGTAAATACCCATTGATGCTAAATTGCTCTTAGGTACAGGTGGCTTCTCCTGAAACTCTGTAATTCTGTGATTTTCATCTGCAATTACAACACCAAATCTACTTGCTTCCTCAATAGGAACCGGCATAACTGCAATTGTAATATCTGCATTGTTAGCCTTATGGTAGTCAAGCATAACTTCATAATCCATCTTGTAAATATGGTCACCTGATAAAATTACTACATACTCAGGATTATAGCTCTGCATATAATCAATGTTCTGATATATAGCATTAGCTGTTCCTGTATACCAGTCTGTATTCTCGCTTCTTTCATATGGAGGTAATACTGTTACTCCTCCGATATTTCTATCTAGATCCCATGGAATTCCAATGCCGATGTGGGCATTAAGTCTTAATGGCTGATACTGTGTTAATACACCTACAGTATCTACACCTGAATTAATACAGTTACTAAGTGGAAAATCAATAATCTTATACTTGCCTCCAAACGCAACCGCAGGCTTAGCTACCTTGGATGTTAAAACTCCAAGTCTGCTTCCTTGTCCGCCTGCGAGTAACATGGCAATCATCTCTTTTTTAATCATGTCGTTCACCTCGCTGCTAATTTTATAAAGTAGTTAAATTATACCATTTAATTGCCCATATTTAAAGGATTTTCTTAGATTTTTTTATTACATTTTTCTATATACGAAACGTTTTTATTTAGTTTTTTGTGCATTTTCAACAATTTCCGCCATATTATTGCAGTTAATTTCTAATTTGTCTTTTTTTTAACAATTCTTTTAATGTCATAATCTTAAATTTTTCCTTTTATTTTCTTTTTTTTAAGAGTATACTTATAAAGCAAATAGGAGAGTTTAGCCTTTATTTTTCAGTAAATATGGCGTTTTTTCAGTAAAAAATAAAGTGAAAAATAATTACTTTCTTATAATATTGAAAACTTTTATTTTGTTACTACTTATTATAAAGTAACCAAAATTTATTACTTATTAAAAGAGGTATCACAAATGTATATTTTAAATTTTAACGAACCATGTAAATTACATTTTACGGGAATTGGTGGAATCAGCATGAGTGCTTTAGCAGAAATTATGTTATCAAGACATTTCACTGTTACAGGTTCTGACAATCAAAATTCACAGATTACAGCACATCTTGAATCATTAGGTGCAAAGATTTTCTACGGTCAACGTAACGAAAATGTTTCACCTGACACTGATGTACTTATTTATACAGCTGCGGTAAAAAATGATAATCCTGAATTAGTAGCTGCAAGAGAATATGGGATTCCAACATTAACACGTGCAGAGTTTTTAGGACAAATGATGAAAAATTACGATGTTGCAATTGGTGTTTCAGGAACTCACGGAAAAACCACTACAACTTCAATGATTTCACAGATTTTACTTCAGGCAAATACTGACCCTACTATTTTAGTCGGTGGAATTATGCCTGCAATCAAAGGTAACACCAGAGTTGGTCACTCTGGAACAATGATTACTGAAGCCTGCGAATACACAAATAGCTTCTTATCATTTGCACCAACTGTAGGCATCATTTTAAATGTTGCCGCAGATCATCTTGACTTCTTTAAAGATTTAGATGATATTCGTCATAGTTTTAGAAGATACGCAGAGTTACTTCCTGCTAACGGAGCTTTAATTATCAACGGAGACATCGACAATCTCGAATATTTTACAAAAGACTTAGACTGCAAAGTTATTACTGTAGGTTCTGAAGAATCAGGCAGTATGTACACTGCAAAAAATATTACATTTGATGAATTTGCTCATGGAAGCTATGATTTGTATGTTGAAGGAGAATTTAAGCACAGAGTTACTTTAAAGGTAACAGGTATGCACAACATTTATAACTCTCTTGCAGCAATTGCAACTGCTCACTTTTTAAATATTGATAAAGAAGATATTCTTAATGGTCTTGAAGCTTATGGCGGAACTGACAGACGTTTCCAATTCAAGGGCAAACTTGGTGATATAACTATTATTGATGATTATGCTCATCATCCTGATGAAATTACTGCAACGCTTAAGACTGCTGAACATTATCCTCATACAAAGTTATGGGTTGTATTCCAGCCTCATACATATACAAGAACTAAGGCTCTACTTCCTGAGTTTGCAAAAGCATTATCAGAGGCTGACGCTGTTGTTCTTGCAGATATTTATGCAGCAAGAGAAAAGAACACTTTAGGAATTAGTTCTAAAAATTTGGCTGATGAAATAGAAAAATTAGGTACTGAAGTACATTATTTTCCAACTTTCGATGAAATTGAAAATTTTTTATTAGAAAATTGTAATGATAATGACTTATTAATAACTATGGGTGCCGGAGATGTCTATAAAATCGGCGAAAAGCTGCTAGGTAAATAGAGTTATTAACACTATCCGTAAAAATGTGGTAAAAAGTTATCAACATTTTTACGGATTTTTAGTTTACATAACATTTTATATTTTTAAACCTGATAAATGCCCTATTTAAAGCCTTTTTACAATTTTCGACAAATTATTTTCGAAAGTTATTCACATTATTAACATTATTAACATTTGCCTGAACCCCTTTAAAAATGGGCGTTTCAGTGTTTTTTAACCCTTTTCAAATAAAATTTATTGTGCTATACTTTGTCTTGCTTGAGAGAGAAAAAGGATTTTGACCTTTATTATTTTTTTGCTTTCTCAAGAAATTGGTTTACATAACATTTTGAGAATTTGAGAGGTTTTTATCATGGGTAAGTTAGTTATAGATAGAGGGAATTTTACAGATTTAACATCAGTATCTAATCTTTTTATTGATGAATATATGCCAAATGCCAATGGCGAATTTGTTAAAATATATTTATATCTTTTAAGATTAGTTTCCGGACATTCTACTGAAATAACAACAGATGCTTTGGCTGATCTTTTATGTTTTACTGAAAGTGATGTTGAACGTGGGTTATCTTACTGGGAACGCCTCGGTCTTATTTCTCTTTCAAGAGATGAGGACATGCATGTTAACGGAATTCGCATGGAAGCATATACAACTAATAAATTTTATGTCAAATCAATATTAAACTCTTCAGGAAGCCAGGTTTCAGCAAGAGCTGTTGGCGATACTTTTTATGGCAATTATGAAGATGTTAATTCTGAACCTGCATTAATCGAAAGTATTGCACCTGCAAATGCAATTCCTGCCAAGCGCAAATATACTTCTAAAGAAATTTCCGCATTCAGCAAGGATCCAAGGGTTCAGCAGTTAACATTTCTTGCCCAAACTTATCTTGGTAAGACATTAAACAGTAATGATGTTAATTCTATTTTATATATGATTGATGGTTTAAATTTATCTTCTGATTTTATCGAATATCTTATGGAGATGTGCATTTCATCAGGAAATAATACTTTAGGCTCTATCGAAAAGTCAGCTGTCAACTATTATAAACGTGGAATTACAACTATTGATGATATTAAATTTGATACAAAAATCAGGAAATCAATTTATAAGAGTGTATTTAAAATATTTGGATTAACTGACCAGAACGCAGCAAAGAAGGATGTTAATTACATTTCTAAATGGACAGAAACTTATAATTTTTCAGAAGATATTATTGTTGAAGCTTGCAACCGTACAATAGAACATACCCATACAGCAAGTTTTCCTTATGCTGACACAATTCTTAAAGGATGGTATAATAACGGTATTACAGAGTTATCACAAGTTGAACAGTTAGATGAAGAACATGCTAAAGAAGTTTCTGAGAAGTTTTCATCTCTTCAGGCTTCTAAGGCTTCTAAGGCTTCTAACAAATCATGCTCAGCAAGTCTTAAGAAGTTTAAAAACATGGACGAGCGTACATACGATTCTATTGAGTTAGAAAAAATGTTACTTTCATCTACAAATAGAAAATAGGTTTTAAATTATGGGTTTAAAAAGAGAACAATACGACGTTATTAGCAATATGTATAATATGCGCCGTTTAAACAATAAAATTGAATTAGAAGAGAGAATTGCCAAGGTTTATGAAAAAGCCCCTGAAGTTGAAGAAATAAGCCACCAGATTAGTTCTTTGGCCATTTCAGCCGGAAGGAAAGCTTTAGCTGGGGATTCTTCAGCAGTTGATTCACTAAAAAGGGAATTAGTCTTATTAAAAGATGATAAGAAGGCTGCTTTACTTGCCGCCGGTTTTCCATGTGATTATCTGGATGAGATATTTACATGCCCTGACTGTAAAGATACAGGTTTTATAAATGGTGAACCATGCCACTGCTTTACTAAGGCTGTTGTTGAGGAATTATACTCACAATCTAACTTAAAAGAGATTCTTATGCGAGAAAACTTTGACAATTTTAACTTTGACTATTACAATAGTGGCGAAGTAGATTCTATTACGGGAAAAACTCCTCTTGAAAATATTGAGGATGTTGTTGACCATTGCAGGTATTTTATTAAGAATTTTAAAGACAGTCATGAAAGTCTTTTGATTTATGGGAATGCAGGTGTTGGCAAGACTTTTCTAGTTAACTGCATTGCTAAAGAACTTATAGAACAGGCTTACTCTGTTATTTATTTATCTGCAGTTCAATTATTTGACCTGTTGGCTGATTTATCATTTAACAGCCACAAATCTACGGGAAATAAACATATTAGTATGAGAGAACTTCTAAGCTGTGATTTATTGATTATTGATGACCTTGGCACGGAAATGGCTAATTCATTTACTGCCTCATCACTTTTCAATTGCCTTAATGAACGCCTTATACGTCAAAAATCTACTATTATTTCTTCAAATCTTTCAGTAGATGAATTGAAGCAAAACTATACTGAGCGTATTTTTTCACGTGCAGTTGGCAATTATACTGTTATGAAGATTTTTGGCGATGATATAAGAATAAAAAGTAAATTTAACAATTAACACACGGAGGAAATCTAAAAATGTCTAACAAAAAATTTATCGAATCTATCCCTGTAGGTCCGCTTGCAATTGTTGCTTTACCTGGAAGTAAAGCTCTCGGAGATAAAGTTGATGCTTATATTTCCGGATGGAGAAGTGAAAGACTTGAAGCCAAAGAATCACCTATTACCTTCAAAGGATATGTTAAGGATTCTTATCTTCTAAACGTAAGCGTTCCTAGATTTGGTACAGGTGAAGCAAAATGCGCTTTAAAAGATACTGTACGTGGTTGTGACCTTTACATCATTGATGATGTTACTAACCACAGTATCGAATACACAGTATGCGGTCAAAAGAATCATATGTCTCCAGATGATCATTATGCTGATATCAAGAGAGTTATCGCTGCTGCAAGTGGTAAAGCACGTAAAATTACAGTTATCATGCCTTTCTTATATGAAAGCAGACAGCATAGACGTTCATCTAGAGAATCTATGGACTGCGCTGTAATGCTTCAGGAATTAGTAAATATGGGTGTTGATAATATTATTACATTTGACGCTCATGACCCTCGAGTTAATAATGCAATTCCTATTAGTGGATTTGAATCAGTTATGCCAACATATCAGTTCATTAAAAACCTTTTAAGAAATGTTCCTGATATTAAACTTGATTCTGACCATTTAATGATGATCAGCCCTGATGAAGGTGCTATGGGAAGAGTTGTATACTATGCAAACGTTTTAGGTGTTAACATGGGTATGTTCTACAAACGTCGTGATTATACAAAGGTTGTAGATGGACGTAATCCAATTGTTGCACATGAATATTTAGGGGATTCCGTTGAAGGTAAAGATGTTTTAATTATTGATGATATGATTTCTTCCGGTGATAGTATGTTAGACGTAGCTAAACAGCTTAAGAAGAGAAAAGCAAACAGAGTATTTGTTGCTTCTACATTTGGTTTATTTACAAATGGTTTAGAGAGATTCGATGAAGCTTATGAACAGGGATTAATTTACAGAGTTATGACTACAAACAGTATTTACCAGACTCCAGAGCTTCTTGAAAAAGAATGGTACATCAATGTTGATATAAGCAAATTTACAGCTTTATTCATTGACAGATTAAACCATGACGCATCAATTAGTGACATCTTAAACCCAATTGATAAGATTACTAAAAAGATTAATGAATATAATAATAAATAATTGAGTTAATTTACTATAATATTAAACTGTTGTGTTTACAACCATAGTTGCAAATGCAACAGTTTTTTTAATACAAAAACCTTCAAAAGATTATATTGAGGAAATTCCAAAGAACAAACTTTTTGGATATATCATCTCATATCTCTTGAAGGTTTTATTTTTATGTATTATTTTTTTATGCATTAAATTGTTATGTATTTATTCTTTATCTCTTGTACAAATTGCTCTGTTCTAGCCGTTTTGTTTTAATAAATTATAATTCTGTCGGAATTAATTATAGTCAATTCCAGTTCTTTCTGTTGCAGTTAGCTATAGTCAATTACAAATCTGTTGCAGTTAACTCTAGTTCTGTTCTGCGAATTCTTTAAGTACGCTTATTGTCATTTCGTACTCTTTTTCTACATCTTTAAACATTTCATCACAGCCTTCAAGCTTTCCTGCTCTTAACTGTTCAGTAATCTTTGAGCTTGCTTCATATAACTTGTCAAATCCAAGATTAACACATACACCCTTTAATGTGTGTGCTGCCCTAAATGAATCATCCAAATTTTTGCCTGCTAATGCATCTTTTAAGTTCTGGAAACTTGAATCGTCTAAAAACTTAATTGCAAATTTTTTGATTATCATTTCACTGCCTAATCTTCCTAGGACTTTTTCATAGTTTGAGCCCATCTTTTCGTAGCATTCTTTTGTAGTCATAGTCTGTTCCTCCTATTTAACCTGTTCAATTTTATTTTCTGTTTTTGTAAACCCAATCCCCACAAATTTATTACATTACCAATCTCATTATTTATTATTTAAATTGATTAGCATGTAGCATCTACTAATCAATCTAATTTCTTCAAGTGATAATCAAGTCCAAGTTTGTCCGCCATAACCTTTTCTCTTGTATGACATGAGAACACTATTACCTGGTCAAGATTTTCTGCCATAAACTTCATTGTGTTTCCCATTCGTTTATTATCGTACATTGCAAAAGTATCGTCAAGCAAAATAGGTTTTGTATCGTTTTCAAATATTATATCTGCTGCTGCAAGCCTTAAAGCCATGTAAATTTGTTCAACAGTTCCCTTACTTAATTTAAAAGATGATATTAAAGCATTTCTACCATTAACTGAAACATTTAAGTTATCATCTATAACAATATTGTTGTATTTTTCATTTGTAATCTTTGACATATAGTAAGAAGCCTTTTCGTTAAGTCGTCTTCCAAAACTGTTTCTAACTTCATAAGCTATTTCTTCAATTTCTCTTTTAGCATTCTCTAATGCTCTTATTTCAATCTCTGCATTTTTAATGGATTGAAGTTTTGCTTTTAAATTCTCTATATGCTTTTCTAATTCAATATCCTGTTCCTGCTTCTGCTCTAATACACCTTGCTCTTTTCCAATTTTTTCCTTAAGCGCTGCATATTCTTCATCAAGTTCTTTTATCTCTTCACTATAATCATCGCTTGATAATTCTGATTCTTCAAGATTTTTTAAAGATTCTTTAGCTACACTTAAATTAGCTCTTCTGTTATCAAGTTGACGCTCTGTATATGTTTTTTCATTATTTAATGCATCTAACTTATCCATGATAAGTTTAGTTTCTTTTAAATTTTCAGCAAGTCTTTCTTTGCTCTTTACATTCATAAAAAACTTAACAATTGTTGCTATTAAAAATGCTAATGCTAATCCTGCCGGTATTCCAATTTTTAAAATGCCTTTGCTTGAAAAATCAAGTAATTCAGGATTTGCCATAAACATACCTATTGAACATCCAAGGCATACAACTGTTATAAGGGCGAACACAATTGGTATATTTGTCGCCTTATTTAAGGCGTTGCTTACTCGTTCCATTACTTCCCTTGTTGGAATTCCTTTTGACTCTAACTGCTTTTCCATTTCTCCCTTTTGAGCCGTTATCTCTGTCAAAGTTCTTGAAGCCTTATCAATTTCATGGTTAAGCTGCATTATTTCATTGTAAAGATTTTCTTTTCTGGCACTGTATTTTGTCATTTCTTCTAATCTGACAGCATCCTTTCCTGCCAAATCCTGCTTCTTTGCCAGTAACTCCGCTTCTTTACTCCTGTCTAAATCAATTTCAGAAATTATTGTATCCTGCTCTCTTTTAGACATCTCTATTTCTTCTGCGGTTTCTTCCATATCACGAATTACTGATTCTTTAGAACCTACTTTATTTTCGCTTATTATTTCTTTACGCTCAGCATCAAGACTTGTCAAAGCCTGTTTCATATCAATTTCCATAGACTTTGTTGAACCTAGATTTGCTGCGTAGTTCTTTAATATATTTTCTAATTCTTTATCAGTTGCACTTCCAATCTGGCTTATGCTAATCGTGTTATAATAACAACTTTCATCTAAGCCTCTAAACAACTGCTTTATTTCGTTGTCATCAAGTTCTCTTCCAAGGTCCTCATCTATGACACGAAATGATTTTTCATTTTTATTAAAATTTCTTTCAAAACGATAGTCCTTACCATCGTTTTCAACTCGCATCATTCCACGATATACTTCAGGATTAATCCATGGTTCATATTTGGTATATGTATCTTTTCCGCTGGCTTTTCCACGCTGTTTATCTATACCAAAAAGCATTCCTCTTATGAATGTGTGTATTGTTGTTTTTCCGGCTTCATTTTCACCATAAACAATGTTTAATCCTCTTTCGAAATGAATTTCCGTATCATGAAATTTGCCAAAATTAATCAATCGAATATCTTTTATTATCATTGTTTGTCCTCCATAGCCTCAAGTAACGCCTTAACCCCATAGTATAAGGTCTTCTGCTGTATTGGAGAGAGAACATCCTGGTCGATATATTTTTTAATAAACATTCCTAACAGATTATCTTTATTTCTTTCATATAATTCTTCAAAATCATAGTCAGGCTCTGTTCGGTCCGTTACGGATACTACATTTCCTACCTGAGCCAGGCCTTCTAAGTCAATATCAAAATCAGGATTTCTATAACCTACTATTGTTACTTTATATATATTATCTCTACCTTCTTTTTCTATAAATTCCATAAGAGTGTGTCGCAGTTCCATATTTGTAGCATTTGTAGTTACCGTCATTTCCGCATGTTTATATTCTCTC
This sequence comes from Eubacterium album, assembly GCF_025336545.1. NCBI lineage: Bacteria > Bacillati > Bacillota > Clostridia > Eubacteriales > Eubacteriaceae > Eubacterium > Eubacterium album. The sequence goes on from NZ_JAODBU010000013.1 coordinate 18,213, forward strand.
TTAGAAAAAGACTGGAATCTTATATTCAAATTCTGCTTAGTTACTTCTCCATATATAAATCCTCTAGGGCCTATTTCATTTACATCAATAGGTTCAAGGGAACCTGAATATGCCATTCTGTTAGCTTCATCCAAATCCGGAATGTGAATGTGTCCAAATGCCACATAGTCAAATCCCTCAAGCATTATCTTTCTTTTATTAATAGGAATATGCTTATCATCACCACCGTGAGCTACAAGAATGTTAATCCTATATGGATTTTTTATTTGTATATCATCATACAGCGGTTCTGTTATCTCATTTTTATAATAACTTAATCCATACACATCAACGCCCAAATCATCTATAGGCACACAATCTACTGTTTTGCTATCAAGAAAATAAACGTTCTTATTCCATTCAAAATTTCTATAAAACGAACCTTTTTTTATTGCATCATGATTTCCTGCACACAACACAACCTTTGTATCCGGAATCGTTGAAAACAGGTAGTCTACCTCCTTCAATTCCCTTAACAATGGCTGTCTATGGAATAAATCTCCTGCAATTATAAGTAATTCTATTTCATCTTCCTTAACTTTTTTTATTAATCTTTCAAATGTTCCCCACATTTCATCTCCCCTGTGGACTGCCCAATCCATTTTACTTTCCGGCGTTGCCCCTAGATGAATGTCGGCTGTGTGTATGAACCGCATGTTGAATGATTCTCCTTTTATTCATAATTTTCTTCAAATGTCCAAATTTTTTGTCCATTATAATCCGTAACAAGGCCTTTATTTGTCTTCGCTACTGTTTCTGCCTCATTTTGATTATAATATATTCCAAATAAATTTCCACCCGCATATACAAAATATTGGTCCTGTGCTGCAGGCTTTATTATTGTATTTACTTCTGTTGATTTTTTGTATTTAATGGAAGCTTCCTCTACTTTTAATTCATTCTTTCCACTTAACTGGTTTACAAATGAAATTGCAAGTTCTTTAAGCTTTAATGTATCCGCAAAATAACTTGATTTTGTCTTTGTTTCTAATTTTTCAGTATTATCTATAAGTTGATCATCAGAAATAGCTTTGCCCTTCTTTTCTCTCTTCATGTTAATAATAGTGTCTGTTATTTCAACACCTGTAATAACTGTATTGTCAGAAGAATATGAAGTTATTTCGTTATAATCTTTGTCTATAATTTTTAAAGTATCTATACGCATACTGTCCGAAACATTCTCAGGTTTTGTTATACCATAGATAAGATTGTTTCCTGTATATCCACACGCTGACAACTTTTCGCCATTTTCTCCTGTAAGTTTTTTCTCCTTACCTGTCGTCAAATCTATTACCGTAATACTATCACTATTCATTGTTGTCAAATCGGTATTATAAGCAATTGCTGTTTTTGACTGATTTATCGCATAAGAACCGTCAGGCATATTTTCAACAATTTTGCCGCTTTCCTTTGTTCCTATATTAACATAATATAAACTGTTATCTAACATGAAATAAATTGTTCCATCGTTTACATAACATAATTTGTGAATCTGTTTGTCAATCATCTCTGCAGGCTGGCTAAATGGAATAAACAACAATTCTTTACTTTCATTATTTTCTTTATCATAATGAAATACTGAAATACCATTTTCTCCTAAATGTTCATTACTTGGACTGTATCCATAAACCAGGAAATTAGCATTGCCTTTATCATCTGTCTGAATCATTTTTGCCTTTGTCATTCTGTTTTCTGACACACTTTTGGCATCAAGTGCAAATAATTTTTTCATTCCATTTGATGTTAAATCCATTGTATAAACATCGCCATTAATTTCAAATCCAATGTACTGTCCATTTTCACTTTCAGCAACGTCTATTGTTTTCTGATTCTGGATTCCTAAATCTATAAAAGCTTTTCCAACATTGTTGTCATTTGCTTCCCATACCTGATTTATTTCTCTATTATAATTCAATACATAATTTTGTCCTGAAAAAGTCCATACAACTATTGTTTCTGATACGTTATATGTTTCTTCAACACCTTCTGCATTGCTTGCTTTCACTTGATATTCTAGTGTATATGTTCCTGCTTCTCCGCTGTCTTTGATGCAAAACTCTTTTGCTGAAACATTTACCTTTCCCTGAAGTTCAGGTTTCATTTCACTCCACTGCAACATTTTATAACTTGAAGATAATGTCGTATATCCCAAATCATCATTTTTCAAATCTTCATCAGGCTCTAAATATGTCGCAATATTTAATTCTGTATCCTGTCCTAATGTGCTACTGCTAAACTGCTTTGCAAACGCAATCTGTCCATCTACAAAACTGTCATTCATTACCATGACTCTTGTATAGTAGTATATATTTTCATTATTATTTGTTTCCAATGTTAAAACAAGCTGATATTCCTGTCCCGACTGTAAAATAGCACTGGCATTTATTTCATACAATGTAGTCTTTTCTGTATTTTCTGTCTGCTTTGCTTCCCCATTGTCTATTAATCGGGAATCTTCCGTGCTTCGCACTTCATACTTCATTCCGACAATTGTTCTGCCATTATTTATTATTTTTACAGGTATCACACGACTACTTTCCACCGGAACAATGTTGTCTCTTATATAGTTACTTCCTACTTCTGTTTTATATCCTAATATTGATGCTATCTTTTCTGAGCCATAATATGCATCTACTTCAGGAAGCAATTCGTGTTCATTTGTAGTATGATTATTCTTTGTATCCGATGATTTATCAAATACTTTACCTCTTGTAATACCAAAAACAGCAAGTGCAACCAGTAATATAACAATTACAATTGCTACAACATATCTTTTTTTCATTTTATGTCTCACTTTCCCATTCCAATATGCCGAAATTTTATTTGCTTAAATACGACTTCAGACGGGAAGCTATTTCTCCCCGCCTGTTTCGTATTCATAAGGCACTTCGCCCATTTATTTTTTATTTACAGCTTTTTTACCCTTAGTGCTTTTTGCATGGCTTTTTCTTGTAGCTGCTACTTTTGGGAATTCAAATATAACTGATTCAAATGGATGCAATGGCATGTCCAAACTATATGGCATTCCGTCACATTCACCTTTTTTAGCTTTATATTTTACTTCCTTTGTTTCTCCTGATTCTGTTGTGAGAAGTCGTTTGTAGGTGCCTGCTTTAGGAACTCCCACTCTGTAATCTTCTCTTGCTATAGGAGTAAAGTTTGTTACAAATCCTATTGCATTCTTATAATTTTCTTCTCCTGTCTTTCTTATAAAACTAAAGATACTTCTATCATTATCATTACAGTTTATCCATTCAAATGCATCGTATCCTTTTGTTTCAGTATACATTGCAGGATATTTTTTGTATAAATGTAATAGCTTTTTAACATATTCATGTAAATCTTTATGTTCAGGTTCTTCCAGTAAATACCAGTCAAGACTTCTTGCTTCTGACCATTCCTGAAGTTGTCCGAAATCCTGTCCCATAAACAATAATTTTCTACCCGGATGTCCAAACATAAATGTATATGCTGTCTTTAAGTTCTTAAACTTATCTGCAGGATATCCAGGCATCTTGTTTAACATTGAACATTTAAGATGAACTACTTCATCATGTGATAACACTAATATGAAGTTTTCACTAAATGCATATGTTAATCCAAATGTCATTTTATTGTGGTTAAATTTCTTGAAATATGGGTCTAATTTTACATATTCAAGGAAATCATGCATCCATCCCATGTTCCATTTATAAGAAAATCCAAGTCCACCGTCTTTAGGGTCCGCAGTTACCTTTGGCCATGCTGTCGATTCTTCTGCAATTATATATGCCTGTGGATTTCTCTGTTTCATAATACTGCTTAAGTGCTTAAAGAATTCTATTGCCTCTAAGTTCTTATTATCGCCGTATTTATTTGGAACCCATTGACCGTCCTGTCGTCCATAGTCTAAATATAACATTGATGCTACTGCATCTACTCTAAGGCCATCAACATGATATTTTTCCACCCAGAATAATGCATTTGCAATTAAGAAGTTAACTACTTCTGTTTTTGAGTAATCAAATATCTTTGTTCCCCAATCAGGGTGTTCTCCTTTTCTTGTGTCCGCATATTCATATAATGGAGTGCCGTCAAACATTGCAAGACCATGTGCATCTTTTGGAAAATGTGCCGGTACCCAGTCGAGTATAACACCAATTCCTGCCCTATGGAATTCATCAACTAAATGCATAAATTCTACAGGCTTACCGTATCTGGCTGTTGGAGCATAATATCCTACAACCTGATATCCCCATGAGCCATCAAACGGGTGTTCCAATACGCCCATCAATTCTACGTGTGTATAACCCATATCTTTTACATATGCTACAAGTTCTTTTGCTAATCTCTTGTAATCATAGAATCCGTCTTCGTCGTTTTCATCTACAAAGTCTTTTTTCCATGAACCCATATGTACTTCATATATTGACATCGGTTCTTCGTAGTGGTTTTCCTTTTTCTCATGCCATTTTTTATCTTTCCATGTATAGTCTTCAATATTAGCTACTTTAGATGCATTTCCAGGTCTCTTTTCTGACCAGAATCCATACGGATCAGATTTGTATAAGGTGTCACCATTCTTCGTTGAAATAACGTATTTATACATTTCACCTTCGCCCACACCCGGAATGAATAACTCCCAAATTCCTGAGTCATTTTCCATTTCCATATTGTGGTCAAATCCTATCCAATTGTTAAACTCACCTACTACGCTGACGTTAACAGCATTTGGTGCCCACACTGCAAAATACGTGCCCTTTACTCCGTCTATCTCCATTAAATGAGCACCTAGTTTGTTGTAGATTTCATAATGTGTACCTTGTCCAAACATATAACAATCGTCTTTTGTTATTATTTTTTTATATTCCATATGGGCCCTCCGTTCGTCTTATTTATACTCTGTTATAATTGATTAAACATCCTTTTAAGATTATTTCTCTTTCGTCATCTGTCATTTCTCCAAGCTTCAATGTTATTTTTTTCTTTTCCGTTCCGTTCATTACATAAGCTGTGATGTCAGACTTCTTTTCCTTAATTGCATTTGCAATATCAGGTACAAAGATGTAATCTCCTTTCGCAAATGGTAATTTCATATCTTCATAGATAAATGGAAGCATTCCCCAGTTGATAAGGTTTGAACGATATCTCTTTGTTGCATATTCATGTGCTATATTTGCCCATCCGCCTAATACTTTCTGACAGCTTGCTGCCTGTTCTCTTGCTGAACCATCTCCAGGCTTAACTGCATATATTGTACTTCCTATTCCAACTGTTTCTTTGTTTATATTCATTTCAGGGAAGGCTTCTTTTAAACCATTCCATACTTTTCCAAATTCATCTGAGTGTTCGCATGGGCATTTGCCTGAAACACGAATCTGTTCTGCCTTATGAACATCCTTTGCATTCTTAACATATTCAGGATCTTTTCTTGACAATGTAAATTCTGCCAATCCAAGAGGATTTGAACGATATGATGATGTTTCTCCTGAAGGAATTAATTCATCTGTTGTTGTTACAGGGTCATGAATTTCTGAAACTACCTTTAACAATAAATTATCTGTTAAAGCTTCCATTTTTGGCCAGTCCTTAATATTAGGTCCAAATTTAATTTCTGTATCAGGGTCTGCAACTCCGTGTGAATCAAATACTCTGTTAGCGTAAATTGAGCTGTCAAAGTGATATGTTCTTCCTTTATATTCAACATCCATATCTGTTGCTGCTGTAAGGTATCCCTTATTAGCTGCTGTTGCTGCAATTGAACGTGCATCCATAAGAGCAACTGATGAAATCTGTCCATTCTGTAACTTAGAACCTTCTCTGTTAGGGAAGTTTCTTGTAGAATGTCTGATACTAAATGCGTTGTTTGAAGGTGTATCTCCTGCTCCGAAACATGGTCCGCAGAATGCTGTCTTCATTACACCGCCGGCTTCCATAATGTCTGCTGCGCATCCATTTTTAATTAATTCCATATATACAGGCATTGATGCAGGATATACGCTTAACGTAAATTCATCTGAGCCAATGTTATTGCCTTTTAAGATATCAGCTGCTGCACAGATATTTTCAAATCCACCACCTGCACAACCTGCAATAATTCCCTGTTCTACATAGAATCTGCCATTTCTAATCTTATCCTGTAATGAGTATTCAACCTGTCCGTCTAATGATACTAATGCTTTCTGTTCAACATCGTGTAAAATGTCTGCAAGGTTAGCATTTAACTCATCAATTGTATATGTATTACTTGGGTGGAAAGGCATAGCTATCATTGGTTTAATCTTGTCTAATTCAACATATACCATTCCATCGTAATATGTTACTGCTCCAGGATTTAATTCTTTATAATCATCTACTCTTCCGTGAATGTCGTAGAATTCTTTAATCTTTTCATCTGTTCTCCAAATAGATGAAAGACATGTTGTTTCTGTTGTCATAACATCAACACCAATTCTGAAATCAGCACTTAAGTTGCTTACACCAGGTCCAACAAATTCCATTACTTTATTGTTTACATATCCATTAGCAAATACTTCACCAATAATTGCAAGAGCAACGTCCTGAGGTCCAACTCCCTTTGCAGGCGCTCCTGTCATATAGATACCGATTACGCCCGGCATATTAATGTCATATGTCTGAGATAATAACTGTTTAACTAATTCCGGTCCGCCTTCTCCCATTGCCATAGTTCCCAAAGCACCGTAACGTGTATGAGAATCTGAGCCTAAAATCATCTTTCCACCGCCTGCAAGCATTTCTCTTGCAAACTGATGAATTACTGCCTGATGAGGTGGTACATAAACTCCACCGTATTTCTTAGCACATGTAAGTCCAAACATGTGGTCATCTTCATTAATAGTTCCACCTACTGCACATAAACTGTTGTGACAGTTTGTAAGTACATATGGTATTGGGAATTTCTCTAATCCTGAAGCTCTTGCTGTCTGGATAATTCCTACGAATGTAATATCATGTGATGTCAGTTTATCAAATTTAATCTGGAGTTTTTCCATGTTTCCAGATGTATTATGGCTGTTTAAAATGTTATATGCCATTGTATTCTTAGCTGCTTCTTCTTTTGTTAAATAATTCTGGCCTAATTTTGATTTTAAAATTTCTTCAGAATCGTCCCCAACTTCAATTACTTCGTTACCGTTTAAAAGGTAAGCTCCACCTTTACTTAATGTAATCATTATCGTCCTCCTAAATGCCATTAAATATACATATCAATCTCAGAATGTATTTCAGTTTATTATACATTTTTTTAGCCTTTTATGCAATGCCGACGGACGTTTGTCTGCATTAATAATTGATGTTTTTAACCATAATAGACACATTTCTAATTCACGTCGAATTTCTTATATTGTAAATTAGCAGTTTTTGTTTTATATTACTTTCTAAAGGGAGGGTCTAAATAGAGAGTTTGTCCTTTTATTTTGTGAGGTAAACTCTTGTTTTATAATACTTAGTTTCATCGCTTGGTTTATTTTTGACTGATTTATTCGAAATTAAACCTTTATTATGTATTTAGTTTTATGGAGGGGTTTTATGATTATTGCAATGGTTTGCGATTTCTTAGGTGAAGAAAACAATGGTACCACAATTTTTTGCTACAATTTAATTGAATGGTTAACAAGACACGGACATTCTGTAAATATTATTTGTCCGGATAAAGACAAGTCTGATATAAATTCATGTTTTGTTGTTCCTCAAAAAAAGCATTTAACTAGTATTGAAAAGCGTTTTGCCAATCAGGGGCTTGTATTTGCGAAGCCAAAGCGTTCTGTTATTAGGAAGGCTGTTTTGGGAACAGATGGGGTTTTAATAATTACGCCATTTTCTCTTGGAAAATATGTTACAAAATACGCTTTAGAGCACCGCATTCCTGTAATGGCGACTTTTCAATGTCAGGCAGATTCGCTTATTCGTCCTATTCGAATTGGTTCCAAAGATAAATATAAAAAGAAAATTTACAAACAATTTTATGAACAGGTATACAAATATTGTCAGGCTATACATTTTCCATCTGCGTTTTTATGCAGAGATTTCGAAAAATATATCGGATACACTCCTCATTATATTATTTCCTCGGGAATTAGTTCTGATTTTAGCAAAAAAGTATCATGCCACAGACCTGTAGATAGCAATTTTAGAATTATATATATTGCACGTTTATCTAAACACAAAAATCACAAAGTACTAATTAACGCTGTAAACATGAGCAAATATAAAAACAGAATTCAACTTATTTTTGCGGGTGATGGAGATTACAAATCTTCAATTGAGCGTGACGCCTGCGAACTTATAAATCAACCTATTATTCGTACATATTCAAGGCCTGAATTATTAGAAGTTATTGCGACTTGCGATTTATATGTTCATGCTGCAAACGAAGAAACTGAGGGCATTGCCTGCCTCGAAGCGGCCACATGCGGACTTGTTCCTATCATAAACAATTCACCTAATTCCGCCGCTCCTGCTTATGCAATAGATGAAAAAAATTTGTTTAATTATAACGATGCTGCTGACCTTGCTGAAAAGATAGATTATTGGCTCGACCATCCAAAAGAACGTAATGAAAGAAGTTTAGAATATCTTGATTTTACAAAAAAATACAGTTTAGCCGAATCTATGAGCGCCATGGAAAAGATGTTTAAGCTTGTAATTTATAAGCAGTGATTGCTTGTTTTTTAGCTGGATTTGTGCCATGGCGGAAGTGTTTTTGGATTGACTTAAGATTAAAAACAGAGGTGCATTGGCAATCGCCAATGCACCTCTGCTAATTAAGGAATTTTTACATCCCATTTTTTATTAAATTCAAACTATTGTAAATTCATTTCTAACTTAACAAATTTATTTCTAATTCGATTAAATTCAATTATTCCAAGTTATTATCTAGCTTTCTTCTTAGGAATCTTCTTGAACTCAATATAGCCTACATTCATTCCGGCCATTACATGTTCAAGTTCTAAGTTGTAGAAACCTTTGTCTAATTTTACTTTGCAAAGTTTCTGTGTAATCCATTTTCCATCTGTACCACTTGTCTGAATAACAACCATAACCTTGTCATTTGCATGAACATTTACTGTACACTGTGAAAGATTTGGAAGTGGTGATGAAATATGTACAATTATTGTGTACTCAGCATCTTCATCAATTTCAACTGTAGCATTATCTGTTCCTTCAAATTTAATCTTAGCATCATTTGCAAGTTTCTGAACTTCATATTTTGCATCTGATGCTGATTCGAAGTATTCAGCTACATTTGTATCTATTAATTCTCTTTCGATAACAGGTGCTACAAGTATAAATCTTAAGATGTTCATTGAAGTTCTCTGAAGTTCTCCAACTGTAAGTCTTCCTTCGATTATTGCTGCCTCTGTATTGTCACCATTTGAATTAATTTCTGCTCCATTGTTGTTTACTACCATGTAAGCATCATTCTGTGCGCGAACCATGTCTCTTGTATCCTGATTTGACTCTTTTCCTCCAGTTACAACGTCGTTCATTTTTGCCCACCAGTCAGTCATTACAAAACCTTTATATCCCCATTCTTTTCTAAGAATAGTTGTACATAAGTCATAATTTGAAGCTGCCCAATGTCCGTTGATCGGATTATATGATGTCATAATGGACATTACTGTTTTTTCCTTTACAGCCATTTCAAAGCTCTTCAAATAGATTTCTCTGATTGCTCTTTCTGAACATACAGCATCAATCTTAAATCTGTGTGATTCCTGACCATTTAATGCAAAATGCTTAATTGTTCCCCAGGCGCCACCATCTTTAATTCCGCCTGTTGAAGCAACTGACATTTTTCCTGAAAGGAAAGGATCTTCTGAAAAATATTCAAAATTTCTTCCGTTTAATGGATTACGACGAATATTTACACCAGGTCCAAGTAAAGTATCAACCTGATTTCTGTATAATTCCTGACCTTCCATTGTATATAATTCTCTAACAAGTTCTGTATTCCATGTTGCACTTAAAGCTGTTCCAATTGGAAGCTGTGTTGCTTTTCCTTCCATGCGAAGACCACTAGGACCATCTGCACAACATGCTGCCGGAATGCCGTAGTTAAATAAGCTATCACTCATTCCACCAAATGCTGATGCTGTTCCTCTTGTTACTCGTGGATTACTCATTCCTTCACCACGAATGATTATAGCCATTTCTTCAATAGACAACTGAGCAACAAATTTTTCTAATGTTGCTTTACCGTCACGAACATCCTGAAGTGTAATTCCCATATCTCCTGTTATTGGCATGTCCATTGGAAGATTGTCTGAAATTCTTTTAGCCATGTCAACTGTCTGAGTTGAAACAGGTACATATGTAACTTCATAAGTTCCGTCAGCATTTTTCTTACCAGGCTTCATAATATTTATAGCCTCTGTAGGAGCCATTGCTTCCTGAAGTTCTTCAACTACAACAAGTTCTTCCTCATTGTATGTATTAATCTTTGTAAGATTCTTAACGCTGTTACCAACATAAATATTATATTCGCCTGCTTCTAAAACATAGCATGATTTGTGTCCTGTAACACCTGAATCATCGTAAGAAGCCATATCTGAAATCTTAAATTCTAATGTCAATTCCTGACTTTCGCCCGGTGCAAGTTTCTTTGTCTTTGCAAATGCAATAAGTTCTCTTGCAGGTTTTCCAAGTTCACCCTGAGGTGCTTCATAATATACCTGAACAACTTCTTTTCCTGCAAATTTGTCACCTGTATTTGTAACCTTAACATTCAATTCGATTGAATCTGTCTTTTCTTTTACAGTCTGTGTTTCAATATCAAATGTTGTATAAGATAATCCATAACCAAATTCAAACTGAACTTTGTCCGGTGCAAATGTTTCAAAATATCTGTATCCGATATAAATATCTTCTTCATAAAGATTCTTAAATTCATTACCAAAATTCTTTGTTGATGGATAATCCTCAATACTGTATGCTATTGTATCTGCAAGCTTACCACTTGGTGTTTCAGCACCTGAAAGTACATCAACTACTGCTGTTCCACCTTCCATACCTCCTTGCCATACAATAATTACTGACTTAATGCTTCCGTTATATTCTTCGTCATTAATCCAACTCAAATCAATAATATTTGACACATTTAAAACGATACATACATTATCAAATGCTTTTGTTATATTTCTAAGATTTTCTTTTTCTTCATCTGTTAAAATATAACTTCCCTGCCAAATTGCGTTATCCTTATCTTCTCCGGCAGTTCTACCTATAATGTATAACGCCTTGTTAGTCTTTGCTGCCTGTTCCTTAGCAAATGCTTCATCGATAGGCATATCCTTCTGGAACCATGGTTCACATGCCCATCCACCACCACCATTATCAAATGGGTGGTCTTTTAACCAATTCTTATACTTTTCAACTAATGTTTCATCAATGTTAAGATTGCTGTTTTCAAATCCGTCTAAGATGTTAGTAGCATATTCAACATTAACCGCACCACCTGAACCTGTACCACTTCTATAATATTCAATCTGTGGTCGACCAAATACTGAAATCTTATCTTCCTGTGTAAGTGGTAACATTCCGCCTTCGTTCTTTAACAATACAATACCTTCTGTGGCAGCCTCTTTACTCTTCTGAGCAAATCCCTCTACCGGCACTCCAAACATATTTGTGCTCATTACAATTCCTCCCGAAATCACATACTATTGTTGTTTTTAACTATAACATACTGAATTTATAATTGCTATATTCCGGCAATATAAAAATGTTTTTATTTATTATAGACTTTTAATTAATTTTTTTGCTACTTTCCTTTATTTATCGGCATTTCAAATTATAAAACAGTTCAATCATCTTTAAATTGAAACGTTTTTATTTTTAGTTGGATACATTGTTATTTTTTTATCAATTTATAAGGGAGATTTCCCTCTTAATAAGTCATATAAATTAAAACATTCTTCTCATATTGTTTAGGTCAAATAAGAGAAGAAATTTCGGTCATATTAATAAAAAACAAAGTTTAGCTTTTGGTGCAAATTTAAAAATTTTCAGCCATATTAGTAAATAACAATTTTAGCATTTGGGTAAACTTAATTAAGCCAGTCAACAAAAAAGTTCCAACCATGTTAATATATAACAATTTTAGCATTTTGTTGCAAATCAAAAAGCTCCAACCATGTCGGAAATATTTTATTACCAACATGACTGGAGCTATTATTTAAATTCGTACAACGCTTTTTATACTAATTATTTATATTTACCTAACGGCTTTCTCTTACTAATTTTCTATATTTCTTTCCCTGTCCTTTAGCGCATTTAATAACAATTTTCGAATTAGCATTCTTAAATGCACCTTTCTTAATTTTTTTCAATTTCTTACCTTTAATAACTAAAGTTTTAAGATTTTTGCATCCTTTGAAAGAATTCTTTCCGATAACTCTTACATTTTTTCCAACTACAACACTTCTTATGTTCTTGTTGTTTTTAAATGCGTTTGGTGCAATCGCTGTAACTTTATAGTTAACATTATTATAATTAATTGATGCAGGAACTTTTACATTCTTCGCCTTTTTATTTATATTTCCTAAAAATGTCACTGTAGGATTCTTTGAATTTGCAGCTGATGTAGCTTTATACTTTTTACCTTTTACAATAATAAGTGTGTTTTGCAAATCATTGTTTGTTGTATTGTTTGCATTGTTATTAGTCACATTATTTTTTCCGTCGTTATTTGCTGGATTTTCAACTGGCGGCTGACCATTTTCTTTAAGGTTAAAATCAAATTTAACAGCTATAACTGTATCCGGTTTCACCTCTACACTTTCTCCATCAGTTTCAGCCGGGCATGAATAATTAAAATTTCCATCAACCTTATAATCTCTATAACCTTTTTCACCTGTCAAATCAGAATTAACCGTTACATCAAATTTAATTCCTTCTTCTTTTAACTTTTCCTGTAAAGGATTATATTTAATTTCGTTATTATCTTCATCAGTTTTTGTAACTGTTGTAGCTATATCTTTAATATCTTGTGCAAATTTATTGAGGCTTTCAATCATATTGTCTGAAATATATTTCTCTGCTTCTACAGGCATTGTTAATATTTCATCAAATCCCGGAAGAGCTTTTAACTGACCGAATACCAAATCAACTATAGTTTTTGAATTTGAAGATAAGGCATCTGCAATAGCCAATACAAATTCTGATGCCTGCTCATCTGTAACTTTAAAAGTTGTCTTCGTTCCATTTGTTGTTTCAAATTTAGCAAATGCAGAATCTGCTGTGTTCAGCACTAATTTTGCAAGATTCATTACTGTATTAACAACCTGTTCACCTGTTAATGCAAAGTTAGCTTCTTTTGCTTCCTCTCCATATTTTAAGTCAATTACTTTTCCTAATTCATCCTGTTCAAATAATTTATTATCAATGTCTTTCTGTTCAACAACTTCCACTCCGATAATAGGATAATATTTTCCACATTTATCCTTTAACATATTATTAATTTCTGCAACAGAATCTAATTCAATTGATTTTAACGCCGGAATTTCGAGTGCTTCACACACTTTGCTTGTTGTCATGCCACAATATTCTGACATGAATTTAACAAATGAATCTAAATCAATTTTTACATTTCCATTATTATATTCAATTTTTGTGAGTTTCATCTCTTTTCCGTTTGCAATATTTCCTGCCAATTCAACTGAAAACTGAGTTGTAGTTACTATTTCTGTTGAAACTTTAGCATTAATTGTAAATCTGTCGGTGTACTTATATGTATCTTCTTTTTCATCATAGCTTTCAAGCAATCCTAGTTTTTGTGAATGATCATCCCATGCTGCCCTATATGCCGTTCTTCCATCCTCACCTTTTGTATCATCGTCATTTCTGTGAGCCTCACGGTATACACTATACAAAATCTCATTGATTTTCTCCGACACTTCATCCCCCGCAATATCAATACCCACATTTCCACTGCCTGTAGCATTACTTACGTCCATCATTGATACTGCTTTACTAAATGTCGTATTTGTTGCAGCCGGAGTCTGAACTCCTGCCATAGAAACCGTCATAACTCCTGCGAGAGTCATGGCTGCCACTTGTTTAAAATTTCTCATATTTCCTCCTTTTAGTCTCTGATTTTTTTCATGCGTCACTATAATTATTTATTTTTCTACGCACTACTCTTTCATTTTATTCATGTTACTTTTAAATTATACCATTAAAATTATCATATTAATTTGTAACATTTCGCCTTATTTCGACTTTTAAGGAGATATGAAATAAAAAAAACCTTATCTATATAAATACCTTTATAAGACAAAAAAAGACTTTCCACATGGAAAGTCTTTTTATATAACCTTATTCTACTGTGTAAGGCATTAAAGCAACGTGTCTTGCTCTCTTGATTGCTACTGTAAGAGCTCTCTGGTGCTTAGCGCAGTTTCCAGTAATTCTTCTAGGAAGAATTTTTCCTCTTTCAGATACATATCTCTTTAATTTGTTTGTGTCTTTATAATCAATTACGTTGTTTTCACTAGCACAAAATACGCAAACTTTTTTTCTTCTACGACCGCCTCTTCTTCTCATTGGAGAATCAGGTCTTTCACTCTTATTAAATGCCATAGTTTTGACCTCCTATAATACTAATTAACTATGTTTATGTTAATCGTCTAATCTCTAAAAGTTAAATGGTAATCCTACATCTTCAACACCATCAGGGATATTCATAAATCCATCTCCGGCTGGAGCTGTTGGAGCTGACTGTGCCTGTGGCTGGAAACCACCTTCATTATTAGAAGCACTTGCTTTGCTTTCAGCAAATTCCTGATTTTCTACTACAACTTCTGTTGTGTAAACTTTATTACCATCTTTGTTTGTATAGCTTCCTGTCTGAATACGACCTTCTGCTACAATCTTAGTTCCCTGATGTAAGTACTTTTCAGCGAATTCTCCATTTCTTCCAAATGCTACGCAAGAAATGAAATCTGCTGTCTGCTGGTCGTTGTCTCTTCTAAATCTACGATCAACTGCTAATGTATATCTGGCAATTGCCATTGGGCTATCGCCCTGTGAATATCTTACGTCAGGATCACGGGTTAATCTACCCATAAGAATAACTTTATTCATATTATACCTCTTTATGTTTCAAAAACCTATGCCTCAACCTTTACGCACAAATATCTGATAACATTTTCCATAATACGAATCTGATCTTCTATTTCGTTAGGACAATCTGTGTTATCAGTGTCGAAGTGAATGAAGTAATAATAAGCTTCTGACATCTTCTGAATTTCGTAAGCTAATTTCTTCTTACCCCATTCTTCTACGTCAGTAATTGTTCCACCAAAACGTGTTACAAGGTTGCTTACCTTTTCGATTTCAGCGGCTCTTTCTTCTTCTTCGAGTTTTGCACTAACAACAACTACTAATTCATACTTGTTCATGCTTTCTTACCTCCTTTTGGTCTCTGGCCTCCCTATTTCATTTAGGAAAGCAAGGAAAATTAATATATATCACGAATTGACATTTTATCATAATTCAAGAGCAAATGCAAGAAAATTTTATTCTAAATTTAACTTTTTACTTAATATGTAATAAGTTGCTATATAACTTGCAATCGAAACCACAATTGATAAAACTATACCAAATATAAATATCTGATTTGCAAATGCACTAATATCGTAACTATTACCTAAACTATGCATACATATAACCAAAAATACTGATGATACAACTTGATTTATTATGTAATATCCAATGTAAGCTAATATTGCACCAACTACTCTGTGCTTAGTATAAAGCTGTCCGATGCTTAAGCATGCATACATAAGTATTGGCATACCTATTACTGTCACTATTGCTGCAATTATGCCTTCAGCAACATATCCCCATGCACCTAATTGAGTTAATTCCTGCACACTATCAGATATACATCTTGCATAATCGATATATTTACTATAAGTTACTACAAAAATCGAAACTACAGTCAATACTATTGTTGCTATAAACCATGTAATACAAACTATCATTTTACTTGCAATGTGCTGTCCTACTGTAGCCGGAAGTGTAAATGTTAAATATCCTTCATCTTTAAGCATATTAAAATAAAATCTTCTTAACATTAATACAACAGTTGCTACTGCGATTGCTATAATAGCTATGACATAACTTGCCATTATGATTCCAAACAATATATCAACTACTCTCAACTGTACATCTGATGTGTCCTCAATTATGAGCATAATTTTATTACCAATTGTAAGCAACGCCAAAACTATATATAATCCTATAAAATATCTTGAAGTTGCTTTATATTCATATTTTAATAATTTTCCTAACATTTAAATACCTCCCTGAAAAGTTCATCTACTGACTTTCCTTCCTCTTCTCTTATCTCATCAACTGTCTTATGCATAACTAAATGTCCATTCTTAATCATGACAACCTCATCTAATATCTGCTCAACATCTGAAATCAAATGTGTTGAAATAATAACAGAAGCTTCCGGATTGTAATTAGTTATAATTGTGTTAAGTATATAATCTCTCGCAGCCGGATCAACACCTCCAATCGGTTCATCAAGGAAATATAATTGAGCCTTTCTACTCATAACCAAAATAAGTTGAACCTTTTCCTTAGTTCCCTTTGACATTGTTTTCAACTTATCATTAATGTTAATATTAAGTCTTTCAAACATCTTATAAGCACACTGAGCATCAAAGTCTTCATAAAAATCGTCAAAGAATCCTACCATTTCTTTAACTTTCATCCAATCATTCAAATATGTTCTCTCAGGTAGATATGAAACTATGCTCTTTGTTTCAACTCCTACTTTCTTTCCATCAATTAATATCTCACCTTTAGTCGGTGTAAGTAAACCGTTAGACATCTTTATAAGTGTTGTCTTTCCACTTCCATTAGGTCCTAAAAGGCCAATTATCTTTCCTCTTTCAATAGAAAGATTAAGATTCTCTACTGCAGTAAAAGCTCCATATTTTTTAGTCAAATCTTTACATTCAAATATTATGCTCATTATTTTCCCTCCTCTATAATTTTCACAATCTGTTCTCTGCTAAACCCCAGCTGTTCCATCTTCTCAATGTATTTCTGTGTTAATTCTATTGCTGTACTCTTCTTAGATTCCATAATTACTCCCACATTATCTGTTACTGTTCTACCAGTCGTTCTATTAGTTACTACATATCCTTCTCTCTCAAGTTCCGCCATCGCTCTCTGCATCGTATTAGGATTAACTGCTGCTTCTGTAGCTAATTCCCTTACTGACGGAAGCCTGCTTCCAGGCGGATATTCTCCCACAATTATGCGTTCCTTAATCTGCTCTAATATCTGAGCATATATTGGTCTGTCACTCTCAAATTTCCAAGGCATCTCTCTCATCTCCTTATATAACGCAAATTAATATATTGTATATTTGTATTAGTTGCTTAATACAAATATACAATATACATTTATAATGTCAACTATTTCTTTTAAATGATTTTCTTAATATTTTATTAACTACATGGTGGGATTAGTATTCTTTTTTATTTTGGAAAAAATAAAAAGACATTCCATTGCTGAAATATCTTCTTATTTTATGATAATTACTTAGATTTTAATTTACATAACATCATTTACATAATTGTATTTGTCGGGTTATCAATGTAACCCGTCATTTATAGACAAAATATTATCTATTGTATTTAGGACTTCTTTATATTCCATTGTTGTAGAAGTTTTCGATGTCATATATACAGTTTTTACATTATAATCTCTGATAAGCAAATCGGCACCACCTATGTGGTCGGCATCAGGGTGAGTTAGTACTAACGATGAAATTTTGGATACACCTATTTTATCCAAATATGATTTTAATTTAGGATAGTTACTCTCGGTTCCGGTATCAATCAGCGAATAACTGTTTCCATACTGAATAACAGTTGCATCACCCTGACCTACATCAACAAAATGCACTTTCAATTTTGTCGCAGCATCTACATCAAGACTTGTTGCAGATACAAATAAAGTTAAAAAAACTAATACGAAAAAATATTTTAATTTTGATAAATACTTCATAACAATTCTCCTGTTACATTAAATTACATTGCATTTCCTATTCAGTTTCATCTTCCGAATTCAATTCCGCATATATTTCTTCTGCAAGCTCACTATCAATTATAACACATTCATCTAACTCGCATTCACCTTTTGCAACTGCAGAGGCTAACTCATCACAATCCTTATAACCTCATTTACCACAGTCATCTCCGGGCAACAATCCTCTAATTGCGACTTCAATATCTTGTTTATTCTCCACCTTAATAAACAAGAGCGGTAATATGAGGACTAATCCCAATACAGCTGCAATAATTGCAAATATTAATAAACCATAAGACAAATCTACTATATTAAACCTTCTTTCTGATAATTTCATTTATGAAGAAATAAGCTCTTAATTAACGTACTATTCTTCCAATGAACGCTTTTTCTTTATTAGTTCCACAATCTCCTTTATTATAGGAATTAAAAAAGTTCTTAAAACAAAACAAGCGAAATATATCTCTAAAAAAAGCGCAAATACCATCAAGCCTGTAGTTACAACGTCCTCTTTATTGGCGAAAATGTATTTATTTCTCCACGTATATTCATCTTTATATAAATATACATAAATTAACATAAATGTGCAAGCATAGGCAAAACAGTTAATTAATACATTTACTAATCCGCAAACGTTTCCTACAGTTACATATTTTCTTAATAAATCACATAATTTTTTCATATTTTTCTATTTCTCCTCTGTTTTTTAAATATTAATTACAAATGTGTGTCAACTTTAAAATGCATTAAAACAACACGTGGTTATCGCTTTATGTTGTATTTTAAAGTCCTTAAAAATATACACTTATAATCTTAAAAAAATATATATTATATTTCTTTAAAACCTGCCACAATTAATTTATTTAATATTATCGATATCAACTACTGCAAAAGAACTAGTCCAGTATTGTTCTCCAGAATTATCAAAATAACATACTATTGTGCCTGAAACATAACGAGAATTTATTAAAGTACGCAAATGTCCTGGACTATTTTTCCAAGATATCATTATCCCACTAACACTAAAAAGTCCATGCCCAATATTTTCATTATAGCAATTTTCTGCACTACAAACATGTAGTTCACCTGAAGCTTTTGTCCAATCGCTATAATTAGTTTGAAAACGTCTACATCTTTCTCGTCCAAAAAACTCAATAAAAAGTTTAGAACAATCTTCACCATTAGGTCTAGTATGTGAAAATAACTTGATTAATTCTTTACATCTTATCTTTGCAACGTCAAACAATTCTTTTGACCAAATAAGGGGAGCAATACCTTTTTCGGCACGATACTGATTCTGAATAATAAATGCCTGCTTAGATGCATATTCACAATACCCGTCTTTTCCTTCAGCATAACAACCCTTAGTCATTAACTTTTTCTTATTTCTTAAACTAATAGAAGTATTTTCCTTATATTTAAACTCTTTAGAATAGTCACCATAAACTTTGGCTTAACAGTGATAAGGAACTAATTTACTTATCAACTGTTAGCTGACGGTTTCCGGGGTGCATACGGACAAATCCCGTCTGATTTCTAACAGGAAGTCAGACGGGATTTTCGCTTTATATTTCGAATTATGGAAGACATACCATGAAAACCTTAATATCTTGTGCTTACACTATGGATAATTGCTGTGTGGAACTGAAATTCAGGGACGGCAGAATGATTGCGATTGACACTATCGCTGTTGAGAACGAGATTGCAGACAATATGTATCAGCGGTCAGAGTTGGATTATTTGATCTACAATGACCCGATAGCATATGCTGACTTGATATTGAATGGCGATCCCGAAACCTATCTGAAAACTGTAACAGAATACAAGCCTTTGGATAGCTGACAACACGCTGCCCGCAGGAGAAAATCCTGCGGGCGTTTTTCTGTTTATTTATTTATTTTCCTCCGTTGGATCTCAATTTTGGAAAGAAGATGACTATCTTAAAGCCCTTTCCCCACTGGGAAGCAGCTTCCAGACGAAGGTTTAGATCGTCAGCCATCTTCTTAACCAGGTAAAGCCCTATACCGGTAGCTTTCTTTCTGCTGTCAGTAGAATCCCCGGTAAAGCCCTTTTGAAAAATATACGGCAGATCATATTTTTTTACACCGATGCCGTTATCCTCAACTGAAAGGACATCTGCGGTCTCCGAATGTATCATAGAGATCGTTAGCATGGGACTATCGCTGCTATATTTTATGGCATTGCTCACGATCTGTCCCAACATAAACTGAAGCCCTCTACGGTCTGTATAGACTGTTTCAGATTGCAGTTTATTGAGAATTACAAACTGCTTTTCTTCCAGAAGTGGGGCATAGTCCTCCAGAACTTCCCCCAAGCACTGATTCAAATTGATATCCTCAAACTGATAATCCTTTGTACTGCTCTTTAACCGGGCATAGTATAACATTTGAGTGACATCCTCCTGAAGCTGACTGCGGACATAATCCAGCTTTGCTTGCAGGGGAGGAGATATTTCGTCGCTCCGATTATCCAGGAGCATGGTCAACAACGATAGGGGCGTTTTCGCTTCATGTGCCCAGCCCTCCACATATTCTTCATAGTCCTGTAGGGCATCTGCCATACTGTTACTCTCAGTTTTGTGTTCCTGTAAAACTGATGCCAGAAGCCGGATAGATTCTCCTTCTTCCCGGCTGATGGCACTGAGCAGCCGTTCCTCGTTGCAGATGGTAGGATCACTGAGGAAATCCCGGAACAGCTCTCGGCGGGTAGTCTCCCGCTTGTTTAGTACAAACAGAATCACTGAAAACAAAAGGAGGCTTGTCAGAACTACTAACCCAATCAAGGTTTGAAATGCCTGAATGTCAGAAATCCAAAGAATGATAGCACAAAAGCAATCCACGCCCAACAGCAACAATAGCCAGGGGTAGTATCGCTCTGTTATGCGCCAAAGCTGCTTCATGGAGCCACCCCCGTTTCCAGACGATAGCCCATCCCACGAACCGCAACGATTCGCTGCTTCATCTCAAGACCGGACATCGTCTTTTTCAGCCTGGTCAGATTAACCTGCAAGGCATTTTCGTCTATGTATTCCGTGGTTCCCCATAGTGCTATGCAAAGTTGCTCCGTCGTGACCAGAGCATCGCCGCCGGACAAAAGAGCAACCAACAGTTTTCCCTGATTTTTTGGAAGCACGACAGAGGTATTATGAATATAAAGCGTGTAGGTCTGCTGGTCTAACAGGAAATCTGGTCCCTCTATGAGATTGGTACGGCCTTCATACCTTTTGAGAATATTGGATACCCTGGCAAGAAGTCGATCTTTTCTGCACGGCTTCGTCAAATATTCATCGGCACCCAAGTGGAACGCTTGCAGTTCATCCTTTACCTGATCTCTGGAAGTTAGTACCAGGACGGGGATAGCGGTTTTATTCTTTAGTTCCTGGCAGATTTGAAAGCCACTGATCTCCGGCAAATTCAGGTCTAAGATCACAAGGTCAGGACGGAGGGCTGCCAGGAGCCGAGCGGCATCTTCAAACTCGGTGATTGCCTCCGCAAGATACCCGTCCTTTTGGAGCATATTGCAGAGTTCTTCCCGCATATAGACTTCATCTTCCACAACAGCAATTCTTTTCACGACAGCACCTCCTTCCAAATTATTCTTCTCTCTGTGGCTGCATCAGTGTCAGCAAATACCGATCGCTGGAGCGCTTGACCACTCTCATATAAATATATTCTATCACGCAAAGCAGCAAAATCATAGCAGCAGATACAAACATCATTTCAGCCACTGTCCCACGGGTTCGGGACGAGAGTATCCCTGTAAATAACGCCCTGACTCCAAACAAACTGCTGACAGCCGCAACCAATACAGGAAGTCCCATAAACCAGGTAATTTGCTTTCCAGCAGACTGGCAAAGGGTTTCGTAAGTAGCTCCCAGGCGGATCAGAGTCTGGTATCTGCGCCCGGTTTTCTGCTGACTCATCAGGAACTGAACACCCACGATGGTGTTGGCAACTACCAGGAAAACAATCGCAAGATAGAGGGTAATATAACTGGATGCTATGGTGTAGAAAAGCTGACGACCCATATTCTGAAGATAGCTTTCATATTCAATGTCAATTTCGTCCAGCTTCTCGTTCAAATCCAAATATGCAGTCATAAGGCTATTTCCATTCAGAGCTTGCTCACTGAGCACCGCATTGACATAGGTATCATACATTCCCTGACTATAATATAGGAATGCTTCATCCGGAAGAATCAATGCAAAGGACAAGGTTATAGAACGGTCCGTGACCAAATTCACAGACTGAACCTCTCCTGTAAGATGAATCGGACTACCATCCAGTTCCACCTTGGGCTGCCCGGCCAATACTTGGTTCAGCATTGCGGTACGGCTTGCCGTAGTAAACTCTGTATCAATATAGACAGTGGCCTCCTTTTCGCCTAATTGGAGAGCCGGATTGCCGGACAATTCCAACAAACGATTATAGTCCGATAAACAAATCAAATATGGGTATGTGGCATAACCAAGATTGTTCAGAAGGACATCCCGGTCTTCCGACTGGGGCAGGCTCCGAAGAGAGTCCATAACAGCGTCCATGCTGTAGGCATTATCATAATCTTCTGTGGTGCGAATACGCCCAACCCTCATTTCAAAAAGCTCTGAAAATTGATTTTCCAAACTGTTTTCTTTCAGGACTGCCTTTATATTCGGAAGAACCTGCGATGAATCTTCTGCAGTATGATCTTCAAAAGTATAGTCGATTACATAGCCAGAAGACAGGTTATTCGTTCCTGCAATTCCTACGCCCGCACCAAAACAACACAGCGCCGCCAGAATCAGCAGGGAGCTGATGGCCATGGAGTTTGACTGATGAATGACATTCTCCTGAATCTGCCGGAAGGTAAATACATGAAGCTGCTTATTTCCTTTTCCTTTCTTAACAATCAAAGCAATCAGCGCACGCATCCCATAGAAAAGCAGCATCGTACCAACTATGCCCAACAGCAAAGTCAGTCCCATCATACTTACCTTTGTCCATGCAATTCCCTGAATCGCCATGTAGTAAGCCACTGCCAACATCACACTTCCGCATATAGCAGCCAGTCCATAGATAACAGATGGCATTTGCTTTTTGGGGCGGTTCGTTGGCTGGGATAGCAAAGTACCGATCTCCTGGCGGCTGATTCGTCCACTCAAAATCAGAAGTGCCGTCAGCTTAATTGCCAGAAATCCTGCCAGCGTCCATTCAATCGCAGACCAGGATAAAGAAAACTGATGACCGATGATCCCCATGCCTACCAGCTTGGCGGTGACAAGACTGACAATTTCTGAAAGCACCACAGCCACAGGTAAGCCTATGAGCATGGCAAGAATACTGGTCAGGAAATCTTCCGCCAGAAGCATACCAAACAGTTTACTTCTACGCATCCCCAACATTAGATAAACACCAAACTCATGCCGTCTGCGCTCGAACTGATACTTGCAGGCAAAATAGATCAAAAAGAACAGAATACCGAGGGTCATCCCATAAAACGCAGGAATCAGAAGCAGGAGTTTGTCAACTGCGTCACTCTCCATTTTCTGCAAAAAGAGCATCACATCTTGAGTGGAGATGGAAAGAATCATGTAAAAGGCAACAATAGAAATCACCAGGGAGCTGAAAAACAGACCGTTTTCCTTTCGGCTGCGGCGGCTGTTCCGAAGAATGAGATTAGAGAACATTTGCGCTGCCCCCTCCCAGTTGCGCCATCACCTTCAGGATGCGCCCGTAGAACTCCTGCTGGCTTTCGTCTCCACGCCGAAGCTCATGAAAGATCACGCCATCCTGGATGAACAGGATGCGCTTACAGAAGCTGGCGGCATTGGAATCATGGGTTACCATCAGGATCGTAGCTTGTTCGTCACGATTCAGGCCGGACAGCTTCTCCATAAGACTTCTTGCGTTCTTAGAATCCAGCGCACCCGTCGGTTCATCGGCAAGGATCATTTGGGGATGTAAGATCAGAGCCCTTGCTGCCGCAACACGCTGACGCTGGCCGCCGGACATCTTGGACGGAAACTTATCCAGAACATCAGTGATTTCCAGATAGTCAGCCAACTGCTTCAGCCGCTGGCTGCTTTCTGCTTCGGATACCCCATGCAAGGAAGTCGGGAGCAGGATGTTTTCCCTGCCAGTCAGGTTGTTCAGCAATTCAAAGTTCTGGAATAGATAACCAACTTTTTTGCCACGGTACTCTGCAAGAGCCTTTCCCTTGAGGGATTGCAGAGTATCGCCTTCCACCTGAATGCTCCCACCGGTGGGCTGAATCACAGTTGCAATACAGTTGAGAAGCGTGGATTTACCGGAACCACTGCTTCCCATAATGCCGAGAAACTCTCCCGGCATCACCTGGAAGGTGATCCCATTCAGTGCCTTTGTTTGACTTGGCACATTGCCATAGATTTTTGTTAAATTTTCAATATTCAAAATGGGTTTCATGTGAATACCTCCTATCATTTGTAATAAAATGATAGCATGGGAACACAGCAAATACCACTTACAGTTGTTGTAAGGATTCAGGATATAAGTGGCGGCTCAAGGGGGACGAGCATATATTTTTTAAGAGCATCAGGCGACAATGATAAAATATACCGGATCGCCTCATTGGCAAACCAGTTCGTTTTAATTGTATCCCAATCAGCAAGCCGAATGATTTCTGCTGTGCCGTTCTCAAAATCAACTGATATTTCGCCCCATTCGCCGTCGCAGTCTGCCTGGTATTCGTAGATTGCGGCGGTGATTTTCTTTTTGCGCTTGGTTTTGGATTTCTGTTTCAGCCAGACTGCATGGATAGCACCCTCGGCAATCATCTGATCGAACATGGCGGGAAATAGCTGCCGAACATTTTTGCAAAGCCCTCTGCGGTACGGTCTGCTTCGTTGCTGTCTGATTTTTCCGCAAAATCAAGCACTGCGGTTTGGTATTCCCTAAGAGAATATGCCAAATGTCCGAATACAGCGGTATAACGTTGGAGCATCGCCGCATCAGCATATTTCGGAACTTCTTCAAACGGTAAAGAATTGGTTGCAGCTTTTGTAGCA
The DNA here is from genome assembly GCF_025336545.1 of Eubacterium album. NCBI lineage: Bacteria > Bacillati > Bacillota > Clostridia > Eubacteriales > Eubacteriaceae > Eubacterium > Eubacterium album. Next base: position 43,351 of record NZ_JAODBU010000013.1, read on the forward strand.
AACTCCACATATTTTTGTGCGCTGTCCGCAGTAAAAACCTTTTCTATCCGTTCCCGGTGCTTTGGTATATCCATATAGGAGAACGGCGGCGTTTTGCTGAGAATCTCTAACATTGTCAATGCAGCTTCCCTTGCCATAGGAAAGAGTGCAGAAGCGTCCTGTCCGGCGTTCAGCATTCCAAGCAGTAGATTAATTTTCTGGCATTGTTCATTCATTTTGGCAAGAGTATCCGCCGAAACATTCAGCGCATCACAGGCAAGAGTGCCGATAGGAAGTGCTTTGTCCTCATATATGATTGTATCCTGCCAAAAATCCAATGTCATCAATTCTTGATTCATGCTTGCTCTCCTGTCCTGTTTTTTCATTTCTTTCATTATATCATGCAAATGTGAAGAAATCTACATCCTCCGAAAAGCTGTCCTGTTTTTTGAAATGGGGTTGTCCACCGATTAGCCTGTTTTTTGAAAAATCCGGCATAACAATAGTAGACGGAGCGAAGCACCTGCCAATCACGGCGGGTGTTTCGTGCTTTCTGAATACTATGAACGGAGGTTTTCTATGACAATCTATGAAACCATCAAGGTGGCAATCAGCGTAAAGCAAGCCGCCGAACACTACGGGCTGAAAGTCAACCGAAACGGCATGGCTTGCTGCCCGTTCCACAATGACAGGCATCCGAGCATGAGGCTGAATGAGGATTATTTCTTCTGCTTTGGCTGCGGAGTCAAGGGGGATGTGATCGACTTCGTGGCAAGGTCGTTCGATCTGAGCAGCTATGAAGCAGCACAAAAGCTGGCTTCGGATTTTGGGCTTGACCCGAAACCGCCCACTTCCGCAGCTATGCTCAAGCCCAAACGTCCCTATATCCGTCAGTTTCGGGAGGACGAAATGCTGTGCTTCCGGGTGCTGATGGATTATCTGCATCTGCTGGAAGATTGGAAAGTGCGATATGCACCGAAAACACCGGACGATGATCTGGATGACCGTTTTGTGGAAGCCTGCCAGATGATTGATTATATCGAATATCTGGCAGATATTTTGACAGTCGGTGATTTAGAAGAACGGGTTGCCGTGGTGGACGAGCTAATGAAGGAGAGCAAGATTGCTTTCCTTCGGAACTATGTGGCACGGAAACGAAAGGAGGGGTTGTCCCATGGGGAAGAAAGGTAAAATGCCGGATATGAATCTGCCGATCTGGTTTGACGGGCAGAACATCAATGAAGCTCTGTTCTGTGAAGAATTTCTGCGTGAGCGCAGAATCATCTTCGCAAACGGAGCTTTTTTTACGCCCGATGGTCGGGTAACAGACGATCTCCCTCTCCGGGGTGAGATTTACGACAAGCTGAAATTCTGTGCCGTGAACAACATCCCCCGGAAGATCACCAATATTCTGGAGGTGCTGAAACTGGAAGCACAAGTGCCTGACTTTCCTCCGGAGCAGGATCGGATTCATGTTGCCAACGGTACGCTGCTGCAGAACGGAACATTCACTGAGGGCAGACCTGCTATCGTGCGGAGCCGTCTGCCTGTTGCCTACAATCCCGATGCTCCTGCTCCTGTGGTCTGGCTGAACTTTCTGGATGACCTGCTTCATACAGAGGACATTCCCACTTTGCAGGAGTTTATCGGCTACTGCCTGATTCCCTCCAACAAAGGACAGCGCATGATGGTGATTAAGGGCAACGGCGGCGAGGGTAAATCCCAAATCGGTGCGGTGCTTTCGGCAATCTTTGGCATGAATATGAAAGACGGCAGCATCGGAAAGATTTCCGAAAACCGCTTTGCCCGTGCCGATCTGGAACATATCCTCTTGTGCGTGGATGATGATATGCGGATGGAAGCTCTGCGCCAGACCAACTATGTGAAATCCATCGTGACAGCACAGGGCAAGATGGATTTGGAACGCAAGGGCAAGCAGAGTTATCAGGGCTGGATGTTCGCCCGGCTGCTTGCGTTCAGCAACGGCGATTTGCAAGCTCTTTATGATCGCAGTGACGGATTTTATCGCAGACAGCTTGTGCTGACCACCAAGGAAAAGCCTGTGGATAGAGCTGATGATCCTGACCTTGCGGAGAAGATGAAAGCCGAAGCCGAGGGCATCTTCCTGTGGGCATTGGAGGGATTGCAGCGGCTTGTTGCCAACAACTTCAAATTCACAGAGAGTGACCGTATCCGGGAAAACCGGGAAGCGGTCAAGCGTGACAATAATAATATCTTTGATTTCATGGAATCGGAGGGATACATCCGGTGCAAAGCGGATGCGTCCATCAGCTCCAAGGATTTCTATGAAATCTACCGGATGTGGTGCGAAGAAAATTCCCTTGCACCGCTGAAAGCCCGCAGCTTCAGCGACGCCATGATTGCCAATGCCGGGAGATTCAATCTGGAACATTGCAACAACATCACCAACTCTGCCGGACGGCGGGTGTGGGGATTTATGGGTGTGGAAGCTGTGGCAAGACCTCATATAAATGGGTTTTACGATGTTTCGTCATGTACGTACGTACCGGAGGAATGGCGGGATTGATTTTGCCAGTCATGCTCTGTACGTATGTACGCAGCATTTACCCCTGTTTTCTCCCATTATAGGAAACAACGGCTTTCAGAGACAACCTGTTTTCGGGTATTGAAAATCAATGGCAATGGAAACAGCAAAGTTTTTGACCGCAGGACGAAGCTATTTCACGAAATCGTGCTTCTCTGAACCGTGTACCCTGTTCACGGAACAATAGATGTTTTCATTTTTCCAGACCAAATCACACGAAACAGTAAAGCGGGATATGGTCATATATGGACAGGACATCACAAGCAAAATTCTGAACGGATTTCAGAGATTGCAGATTTTTCACTGTTCGGTGTATCTGCTCCGTTTTGGGGTGCAGAGATTGTACCGAACCACAAACAGAATTATGAAGGATTTTTCAATATGAATGTACGCAATGAAATCAAGGCACAGACCATCCGTGCTGGGATGACCATGCAGGAAGTTGTTGACCTGCTCTCGGACGAGTACGGATGGAGCGACAGCGTTTCCAACCTGTCCGCAAAATTACAGCGGGAAAGCATCCGATACAAGGAAGTATTGGAGCTTGCCGATGTGCTGGGATGCGACATTGTATGGCAGCAAAGACGGGAGAAGTGATGCCCCCGGCAACAGCCCCTCGCATCTCCCGTCCCCATAGGCACACCGCAGTGCTGCCTATGGATGGCAGTGAAAGACGCTGCCAACGTCTGCAAGAAACGTTCCGCAGAACAGCTTCATGCAGACGGGCTGACCATGGGAAAAGTTGCAGACATTTTGCCTTGGTCAGCAGAGGTCACCGCAGTGACCGCATACCCCCTCGGGAGAGCCCACGGCACTTTGCAGCCAGAATGGATGAAAGTGTTATAGTGGGTTATTACACTTCCGCAGAAGTGCATCCCCGCAGCCCCGCCCGTCTGCTACTCTCGAAAGAAAGGAAAAAACCTATGGCAAGAAACGATGGAATTGACCGTACCTTTGCCCGTAACCAGGACTTGCCCACCCTCGACGATGTGGCGAAAGTTCAGGAGCATAACGAGCGAGAAAAAGACAGCTACTCCAATCAAGATATTGATACCACCCAGACCCACCGCAATGTCCACTTCAAGAAACCTACCGACAGCTATGCCGCCATGTTCGATCAGATGATTGCAGATGGTGTTATCTCCACCCGTGGTCTGAAAGCCGATGCGGTGAAATATGGGGAGCTGCTGTTTGATGTAAACTCTGCCTACTTCCACAACCACGGCGGCTATGAATATGCCAAACAGTTCTATGCCGATGCCTACAAAGCCGCCGTGGAGATTGTGGGCGGCGAGCAGTATATCCTCTCCGCTGTGATGCACGCCGATGAGCGCAACCGGGCAATGTCCGAAGCCCTGGGCGAGGATGTGTATCACTACCACCTCCATGTGGTTTATATCCCGGTGGTGGAAAAGCAAATCCTGTGGTCGAAGCGGTGCAAGGATGAATTCCTCCGGGGAACGGTAAAAGAAACGATCACACAGGTCAGCCGCAGTAAGAAATGGGAATCCAAACCCGTTCTCAATGAAGATGGCAATCCGATGTTGAACGCAAAAGGGAAAAAGATTTTGAAGTCGTCCTACAGTGTGCTGCAGGATGACTTTTTTAATTTCATGCGAGCCGCCGGATATACCGATGTGGAGCGTGGAGAGCGTGGCAGTACCGAGGAACATCTGACGGTGACACAGTTCAAGGTACAGGCCGAACAGCACCGCCTGGAAACTGTGACCGGACAGGTGGAACAGGCCGAGCAGAGTTTGGCGGATGCCAAGGCTGCTACGGAGAAGCAGAAAAAGAAACTGGAAGCTCTGCAAAAGGAAACCAAGGCAGCAAAGACCATTGCGCTGACGGTGCAGGATATTGAGGAAATGGGCAAGAAAAATGCCCTCACCGGAAATGTCTCGCTCACGCCGGATCAGTGCGATACACTCAAACGCTATGCGGTCAACGGCATTATTGCCAATGCTGACAATAAGCGTTTGAAAGAGAAACTGGCTTCTGCTGAAAAAACAATTTCCATCTGGAAACAGCGGTATGAAGCAGTAAACGAAAAATATATGGAACTGAAACAGAAAGCCCAGCCTTTCTTGGATGCGATAGAGATTGCGTCTGAAAGGGTTTGGGCTTTTGTTCATGCCATTCTCGCCAGAGGAAAGGAAACACAGGAACATAAGCACCCTGCCCGTAAGCGTAGGCAGGATATGGAAATTTAAGAAAGGAACTATTTGCCTATGAATAAAACCGTAGAGGAAATTAACAAGATGATTATGGAAGATGCCCCGATGGAAGAAATCAATGATGCCATCGGCTATATTGATATTTACTCCTGCTTCGACCCGATTTTTGAGCCGCCCATTGATTTTTTGGAAGAATGCCGCAAGCATTGGGAAACAGCGCAGTCTTCTTTCCGCAAAACCATTGAGCGTAAGATCGGGAACACATGGTATGTGATTGAAACAGAATGTGACGGGAATGAGCCGCTTGCCGACAAGGTAAAACGGCTCATTTTTTCTGACAAGGGGGTGATTTGTTAATGACTGCGACACAAAAGCATGATATAATTCCAGTATGCACAACGGTACTGTCGGCTGACCAACAACCGAAGGAGGATATTATGTTGGATCAGCAGAAAATTACCATTCTCTACTGTCGTTTGAGCAATGAGGATGCCCAAGATGGAGAGAGTAACAGTATCGCAAATCAGCGAGAGTATTTAACCCGATATGCCCGTAACCACGGGTATACAAACCTGAAAATTCTGGTGGATGACGGTTATACGGGGACGAACTTCAATCGTCCCGGTGTGCAGGAGGGCTTTGAGCTTGTCAAGCAGGGGCTTGTAGGCTGCTGGCTGGTCAAAGACCTCAGCCGATTTGGTCGTGACTATCTGACTGTTGGACAATATACGGATATTATCTTTCCGAGCTACGATGTCCGCTTTATCGCCGTAAATGACGGTGTGGACAGCAACCGGGGAGACAGCGAGGGCTTCGCCGCAATCCGTAATCTGTTCAACGAGTGGTATCCCCGTGATACCAGCAAGAAAGTCCGTGTCAGTTTGCGGCAGAGAGGAACCAGTGGGAAGCACATGGGCAAACCGCCCTACGGATACCGCTGTGACCCGGAGGACAAGGATCACTGGATTCTGGATGAAGAAGCGGCTCCGGTAGTCAAGCTCATCTTCGACCTTTGCATTGACGGCAAAGGCCCGGAGCAGATTGCAAGGATTCTGGAAGAAAAGCAGATTCTGACCGCAAAAGCTCTGTATGCCAAGCGAAAGAAAAAGCCGATGCCGGAAAGACCGTACCACTGGAGCAACCAGTCCATTGTAGGGATTTTGGAACGGCAGGAGTACACAGGCTGTACCTGCAACTTCAAGACTTATTCCAAGTCCTACAAGCTGAAAAAGCGGATTCCCAATGAGCCGGAGAATATGTTTTATCTGCCGGACACACAGGAAGCGATTGTATCTCAGGCACAGTTTGACAGGGTGCAGGAACTGAGGAAAAACAAACGCCGCCCCGCAAAAGCGGAACGGCAGGGATTGTTCTCAGGGCTTCTGTTTTGTGCCGATTGCGGCGGCAAGCTCCACTTTGCCACAAGCAAAAGCTTTGAGGGCAAGCAGGATCACTACGTCTGCAACAACTACAAGAGCAACCGTGGTACTTGTACTGCCCACTATATCCGGGAAGATGTGCTTCGTGAAATCGTTCTGGAACGCATCCGGGCAGTCAATGAGTATATCCGAAGCGATGTGGACGGTTTTCAGGAGGAATGGCTGCAATGCCGCAGGACTGACCAGGAGCGCAGCATCCGGGATGACAAAAAGAAGCTGGAACAGGCAAAGAAACGCCTTGCCGATCTGGATGTCATCATCTCCCGGCTGTACGAGGACTATGTTCTTGGAAATCTCAATCAGGACAGATACAGAAAGATGTCTGCGGACTATGAAGCCGAACAGGAACGGTTAAAGCTCGAAATTGAAGTTATCGAAGAATGGGTGGAACAGCGGGAAGAAATGAATGACGGTCTGGATGCCTTTATCGCCCTGACACAGAAATATGTGGATGTGGAGGAACTGACACAGACCATCGTGAACGAGTATATCAAGAAGATCGTTGTCTATGCCCCGGACAAGTCCAGCGGCAAGCGCAAGCAGAAAGTGAAGATTTTTTTCAACTTTGTGGACGATGTGGATATTCCCGTTATTTCCGAGCCTATTGTCACACAAACAACCTATGAACGCAGAAAAACGGCGTGACCTTCGGGTCACACCGTTCTCTGCGACAAAATAGTTACTTGTCACTATTAAGCCTTGCCTTTGTTACCTTTTTTATATGCACAAATCTTTATAGTAAAAGTCTCATCCTGCAATAAAGATGAAATAATGAAACTATTATTTTTTGTTGTTAAAACTTTGTTCCATTCGTTAAGTAAATCATCATACCTATAAACTACGTAGCCATTTGCACCTTTTATTTTTTTCCATGAAATGGTTCTGTAATTTCCAGAACACAACTTACCATTTACTTTTTTATTCCATACATACTTAACTTTTGATTTCTTTATATTTTTAACTGTTCCTACACCTGATGCAGCATTTACTTTTTCTGCCGGATTAAAACATAGTCCAACACCTAAAACTATCATTAAAACTAAAACAAAATTTCTTAAAATCTTCATTTCTAATACCTCCCAAATAAAAAAATATATTTATAGTTTCACTTTTTTAAACGTTATTACACATTAAACAACTTAAAAAAGTTCCAACATCCAAAGTTACGCTAAAATCTCCGTCATCAAAGTTTATGAAACTTAAATCTTTAAATTTTAATATCTGACCGTACAACCAATTAATGTCAGACACTTCAACATAACTTAAGTTATTAGCCAAACTTTCATTTTCAGCAACAGATTCACTTAAATATAATGTTAAACTTAAATCCTCACTATTTTTAAATAAAGTTGTGTCCTCATTACATAATACAAATATTTTTTCTTTAAACAACAAATTAACTAATTCATATTCATCATTATCCAAAACATTTGTGGCATTATTTTTACAATAATCTTTAATAATAGAATTCATAACTGTATCCTCCCAATTTTTATCGCTATAATTTTATTTGCTAACATATAAAATAGCAAGTGCAAAAAAATGCGAACAATTTTACTTGTGTAGAATTGTTCGCATTTTGGAATAACTATTTTTATTTACATTATTTAACCAATTTCCTACTCATTCCCCAAGTACTTTTTTACACTTTTCTCAAATGTTTTTCTAGGTAGCATTACTATATGATTGCAGCCTAGACATTTTATTTTAAAATCGGCACCAACGCGAATTATTTCCCATTCGTTTGTTCCGCAAGGATGACCTTTTTTCAATACAACTTTATCGCCTAATTTGTAATCCATTTTAATCGCCTCCCTGTTTTTTAATTTATTAAATTTGTTAAACAGTCTTAGAATATAATCTTATATTCTTAAAATTCGTGAATTTCAAATTTTTAGAATGTGTTATATTTATTCTCCCTGAGCTTTCCATTTAACAATTGTCTTTATATTCTGGCTGTCATATTTTGCATTATCCAAGCCATTTTCCTGACTTTCACCATCTGTAGTGCTCTGACTTTCGTCCGCATTTTTCTTGCCATCTTTCTTATCTTCTTCATAATAAATTGTTATCTGTGCGCCCGGCTTGATGAAAATAAGACTTTCATCTTCGGCGAACAATTCTTTGTACACATTGTTATTTTCATCAGAAATATATACATAAGTTTCGCCGTCTGTTGTAATGTACTCAACATCAGTAACCCGTATATTAATATTTGGCAAATCATTGTTCATGTCATCGATTGCCTGCTTGTTGCCCAAATTATTTTCCTTCATAAGTTTATTGTAAGAAGAAAGCGTATCTCTTTGCGTTGTTCCAGTAGCAACAATGCTGTATTTTTTTACATTTACAAGGGCATACTGTTTTACGAGGTTGCTCTTGTCCTTCAAAACCATGAAATATGTTGGCTCGCCACCTATATTTATGATTGCAGGGAATGAAGCCTTGTATCCTAAATTCTGGACCTGGCCTTCTGCTGCGTCCATTGCTGAAAATTCTTCTGCACCTGCTGCCTTGAAGTATCTTGTTTCTCCGGTTCTTGCATTTATCATTACAAATCCAATATTAGATGAATCGTCAATAACAGAAGTTACGCCTGTGTAAATCCATACGTCATCATCCATTACCTTGTAGCCATAATCCTCTGTTGTTATTTTACAATCCTTCTGACCTATTATGCTGTTGATGAATCCGTCTGACAAAGTTCCATACCAGTCGAATTTTCTCGTTGCCAAATCACCATCATAAATTCTGTCTACCCACTGTGGCACATTTTTTACATCATAATATTTGCTTTTGCCTGTGCAAGGGTCAAATATGACAACGCCTTTTACGTCTTTACCACCAAACAAGCCTATCTTTGCTGTTAATGTTGGGCAAATATAATATGGATTTCCATCATTATCTAATTCAAAATAATATCCTTCAAAAATTGCTGTAGGATATTCAAATCTAAGTTTTCTTTGTAATTTGTCATTAAATCGTGCTGAAGAAGTATACTTAATTGGTTTGTCTAATTTTATATATTCTGCTTCAAATTCCACAGGGTCTACCAAAACATATCCCGGTATACCATTTTTTCTGTTGTTAAACCATTTGAAAAAATCTGCATACTCTAGCGTTGCTACTTTCTTTGGCTGGCCATTGTAATCTATCTGGTTGTAATCCTGATTAATTACATACTGACTTACAAGGTCTGATAATGAGCCAATTGCTCTTTCGCCGACAACTCTTGCACTCTTTGTATCCATAAGCGCAATATCATTGACTGTGTCTGTCTGGGCGATTTCATCTTCAAATTTGCATTCTTTCACTTTGATAAGACTTGAATATCTTGAAGCGTTAAATATTTCTAAAGATGTTAATCCGCCAATCACTACCACAACCACGCCAATTGCGATAACAGCCGTTACAATTTTTGATACTATTGTTACACTTAGCTGCTCAATATTATTTTCCTTACTGCAAAAAAATGTTGCAATCAAAAACAATAGTACAAAGAATCCCTGAAAAATCCAGCTTCCTATATCATGTATGTTAAGTGGCGGTAACAAAATGTAGAACGCAATAAATTCTAATATTGCTACTACTATTAGTGCTATAATCGTTTTTGCAACCGATGTTTTTTCAGTATAATTTTTCAACATTAAATATTCCTCCATATATATAAACCTTCAGTAAATAAATTATTCCTGTATTTTATTTATTCTTTATTACAATAAACTATTCTTATCATTTACATTAGATCTTCGTTGTAATGAGCTCTTCCTCCTCCGATAAATTTCGCTCTGCTTCGTGCAGCAATTACCCTTGCCTGACCTATTATATTATTTTCCATTTTAACAGGTACAGCCACTTTCTTTATGTGCATTCCTATTAAAGTTCCACCGATATCAATCCCTGCATTTGCCTGAATTTCTTCTATAGCTATAGGATCTTTAAATGTGTTATATGCTGTAGTTCCAAATGAGCCACCTGCTTTTGGCTGCGGTACAACATTTACTTCATATGCATTTGGCACAGCCTCACGCTCTACTATAATCGCCCTGTTCAAATGTTCACAGCACTGTGCAGCAAGATAGATTCCTCTTTCCTGAGTGACCTTATAAATTCCTTCAAAAACTGCTTCAGCTACCTGAAGATTTGAGTTTGTTCCTATTTTATCTCCACAAACTTCACTTGATGAACAACCTACTACTAAGATTTGTCCTTTTTTTAATTTACCTGCATCACATATTTCATTGGCAACATTTTCTGCCTGTTTTCTAATTTCCTCGTACATAAAAATCGCCTCCTGTTTTCTACGAGTGATTGTACTCCTTTATTATATAAAAAATCAAGGAGTTACCGCAACTAAAATTACAGCAACTCCTTTTATATTTATTATTAGCTTAATAATTTGTTATTTAGTTAACTTTTAATACGCTCTTAAATGCATTGCTTGCGTTTAAAACTTCAACTAATACAAGTCCTAATACAAGGCATGTAATTCCCTGAACTCCATTACTTGGAATTGAAGCTGCTGCTGTCATTCCGTATCCTAAAAGTGTGCTTTCATATAAGAAGTAACCGAATACCATTACTAACTCAGCTACTACTGCACTAACTGCAAATGCCAAATGCTTATTTGCCTTTGCAATTATCTTAAATAAAAGAACTGCTACAATACCCATAAGTGCTTTAATAATAAATGTTCCAGGTACATATGTTGTGTATCCTGCAATTAAATCAGCAAGTGCCGGTCCTAATCCTGCTGCGGCTGCTGCAAAGAAAAGATTTTCATCTACTAATTTGCCTTTTTTGTTGCCTACATAAAATGTTCCTAATACCCATGCTGCTAATAAAACTACTGTATCACCAATGTTAACATATCCTGATGTTCCAATAGTAGGGATTCTGATAATCATTGTTGCTACGCATCCAAGTGCAGCAAACATTGCAGCTAAAACTAACTTAACAATTTTTTCAGTTGAATTGTTCATAATTTTCCTCCTGTTTTAATCAGAAATCTGTAAATCCATCAAGCATATATGAACGTCTTTGCTTTATTTCTGACCTTTTTCTTTTAATATAATTCTTATTTAAACAATTTTATCAATATATGGTATTAGATAAATAGTCAGTTTTTATGTAATTGACAATACCAGTTAGTTGTATTACACACATGGCTTTGCCATGTGTAACCCCCTCAAATCGGCTTTGCTTCTTCGTCTTGTATTTTGTTATACACTTGGCTTCGCCATGTTTTAACACCTCAAATCCGCTTCGCTTCTTTTCGGTGATTAAACATTCGCCAAATACTTTTAGTTTTTTTTGCAAGCAAAAAGCTAAAAGTATTTGGCTCATTGTGTATAACAAAAAAAGAAATCTTATTGCTAAGATTTCTTTAAATAGAGAGGCGACAACCAGATTTGAACTGGTGATAGCGGTGTTGCAGACCGATGCCTTACCACTTGGCTATGTCGCCATAAAATATAGAACTATTACATTATAGCAACTGTTCTTTTTTCAGTCAAGAATAATTTCTTGAATGACTCCAAGGGGATTTGAACCCCTGTTACCGCCGTGAAAGGGCGGTGTCTTAACCGCTTGACCATGGAGCCTTAGTGGATTTTTCCAATCCACTTTTTACAGCTTTTTTAATTTATCAAATAGTATCGTGTTTGTCAACAATTATTTTCAATATTTGTATTATTTTAAATATTTTTAATATTTATTTTCTATATTATTCTCATTTGTTCACGACGCTTACTGATATTTTTATCATTTCCATAAATATTTATCCGCAATATCTACTGATATTCTTCTCATTTTCATAAATATTATGCAAGAAGATTGAGGTTATTTAAAAACATCTGAATTGCATTATTGTCGTATATCAGACTTAAAAATACGCTATTTCCAATTGCATCGCATGCCTGCTGTCCCCAACTTGTTGCACTAAATGCTGTAATTATTATACATGCAATCCAAAGTACAAAGACTGCTTCTATAAGTCCGATAACAGCTCCGCCTCCTTTATCTAACATATTTATTCCCGGAAGCTTTGATATTATATCAAGCAAATGAACCACCAGCTGAACCAGCAGCGTCAAAACAACAAATAGCAAAATAAATGTAGATGCATTTAACACAGAATCTATCAAATATTCTGCTACATACTGGCTAAAATTTTCTACACCTAATTCTATGTAGCCATCAGCATTATTATTCTTAATTAACGATTCCTTTACACTTTTTGGCAACGGTAAACTGTTAATTGTATTTTTCTGAGCTGTTTCTCCGGTCTGGGAAATGCTGTCTGATACATCTACTATTTTTTCATCCACATATTGTGTAACCTGCTTTGAAATTGCATCATACACCGGAGTTGTTTCTATAAAATCTTTCGTAATTGGTGTTAATATCTGAACTAAAATTAAAACTATTAACATCGATGCCAACGAAAATATCATCTTTATCATTCCTCTATGTTGCCCAATAAATATCATAAGTGCGATAAATACTATTACTGCAACTGTTAATATTGTTTCCATTTTTCCTCCATTTATTTTCATCTGTAACTTGTAACAGTTTATTTATTCTTCTGCTGTCTGTTTATTCTTTGTAACCGGACTCTTCAAACTATATCTGAGACTGATTTCTTCTATCTTATTTTTTGTCATAAGCAAAAATGTATTTGTACTTTCCATAGGAACTATCGCGTCTAACTGTTTTGTAAATACGTGTTTAAATTTAACCACGCCTTTAAGGGATATCAATTCACATGTAACGTCGTCATACATTAGCACGTTTTTTCCTGCAAATTTAACATGGTCCAAATTCATCTCTATTTCCTTAGACATGATTTTTTCTCCACTCAAAGAATACACTTCCATTTTATATGGAGTATCCCCTTTTGAGTTTTCAAATATAAGTCCTACATATTTTTCATTATAAAATACCTTTTGTATTTCTTTATCAAATTTTATTTCTTTTCTAATTGTTGGCTTTTCTTTCATCTTATATATAGTAAGAACATTATCACCAATCGCTATCGCATCTTCATTTGACACAAAATATACTGCAGGTACTATAGTTTCTCCATATTGATTAAATGTGCCTACCACTCTGTCAACTTCGTCTTTACCTACATTTGAGAAGTTATAGAAAATCACCTGATTTTCAGTACTTCCTTCCTTAATTGATAAGTACGATGTCATCATTTTCTCACCATCATTTGAAATTGAAAACGATAATGGGAATCCATTTTCACTAAGCAATGATTTGTGTGAAACGATAAGATTTCCTTCTTTATCATATAATTCAATATAATTTGCACTTGCTTCTTCTAAAAGTGCCGCAACCACACCCTGTTGTGCCACTTCAATTTTAATTATAGGATAACTTGTGTTTACTTCACCGACTTTTCCTTTTTTATTGAAAATGTAAATAGTATTACTATTCTTATCCGCTATCGCTAAATAATCTCCACAAACGTCTACTATTGGTGATTTCATTTCGTACGCTTCGTTCCAAATGGTTTCTGTTCCATTGATGTACGAAATTCCATCGTTACTATATTTTACTACAAATTCGCCAAACGCCTGATACTGGCTGTTTGTTCCTGTTTCTATCTTTATTGTCTTTCTGACTTTATAGTTATTGTATGTGCGATAAACACAAAATAAATATATTGCTAAAAGTAATGCGCATACAATTCCAATTATTGTTATTACCTTTATTTTTAGATTTCTTGATTTATCTTCCCGTGATTTTTCTGACTCAATTACTGTATCAGGTCTAATAACTCTGAGTTTTCTTCTTTTCTTTGCTAACTTCACTTTTCTTACTTCCTGTACCTTATCTGCGTTTCAGTTTTCCTCAATTATATTCTTTTATACTTCAATGCACAATGTACATTTTATTCAGATTATACAATATATATTTTTTTATGGCAATTTTATCTGCTGACCTTCTATTATTTTGTAATCGTCTCCTATTCCGTTAAAAGCCTTTATTCTGTCAACCATATCACTATTTCCATAATATGTCATACTGATATCATATAAGGTTTGTCCGGGAGTTACTGTATGAATTGCTCCTCCATATATGCCTGCCTGTACATTTGTTGATTTGTTTTGTGGTTCAGTTTCCGTTCCTGTTCCATCATTATTTGGTTGTGATTTGGCATTATCCTGTATATCGGATTGTGTGTTTGATGAATTATTCTGCTGCGTTAATCCGCTATTATCCTGTGATTCAGATTGCTGCGTCTGCGATAAATTGTCATTCTTCATATCATCTGTCTTAGGTTGTGATGAATTTTGTCCATCATCTGAATTGGTCTGTGAAGAATCATCGTTCTGCCCATTTTCAGATTGCTTTTGCTGTGTATTCTTTTTGTCATTCTTTTCTTTCTTACTATCAGATTTTGTTTCGTTGTTATTCTCCGTGCTTTCTGATGTTGATAGTGAATCTATTATCTGATTTACTGCCTGAGAATTTTTGTTGTCATTTATATTTTCCAATGATGTTTTTATATTTTTTAATTCACCATAATTATTTAGCATAACAATTGTTGACAGTAAAAGAGCAATTATTAGCAAACCACTGATTCCAACCGCTACTTTGCTGACTTTGCCTGAATTTTCACTTCCATTTTTATGTTGGTTTTCAATTTCTTTTTTTCTTTCACTTATAGCTTTTCTAAGCTGAAACGAATCCGAAATTCTGCTGTTTTTTTCTGCAATGCGTTTCTGCTTATTTTTTACATTTAATTTTTCAGGTGTTTCCGTTTTGTTATCAACCTGCTTATTAGCATATATGTCCTTTTTCTTTTTTCCTAAAATGTCAGGCATTTCTATCGTCTGCCCGCTCTTTGTGTTTGCCTCCTCATCGTTTTCTGATTTTTGGTTTTTACTTTTAGACGAAGCTTTATTCATTACAACGCTATGATTTTCATTTTCTCCATTATATTTATTTGCCTCTTCTTTTATTAATTGTTCATCATTTTCCTTTATTATTTTACCATCTGTTTTTTTATTATTTTTTATATTTTCCTTAAGATTTTCATTGATACTATTTTTATTTTGTTCCCTCTCCCTCACATATTTTTTCATTTTCTCATTTTTTTCATAATATATGTAATAGCCGCTTTGTCTGTTCAAATTTCCATTTTCATACACAAAAAATCCATCTTCATTTTCCGTTCTATCACTTAAAAAGCAGACTTTATCATTTCCGGCGAAGTTATCAAGATGTATTTTCTTTATTCCTGACATATCATCTTTTACTCTGTACGGAACAGATATGAACCAGCCCACAATATCGAATTCATCAAAGTATCTTTTTATATCTTTATATAGGTTCGTCCAAATTTCATCGTTAAATATTATGCTGTTTTCGATTACGTCGTTTACTTCTGCCATTCCTTTTACAAATATGTATGAATAACCTTTTACCTTTTTTGTTTCACCAAGAAGAACACCATATCTTATGTTATCTTCATTTTCCGGTTCCTTTTTTAAGTTGCTCATTACATAATCTTCTACATATATTTTCTTTTTAGAATTGTTGTCACCAATTTGGCGAATGTTTTTTGGCAACCTTACTTCACTTTGTCCTTTGGATTCTTTTCCATTATAAACCATCTCTATCATGAGCCCTCCTCTACATTTATTTCTTGTAGAATATAGCACATGAAAAAAGCACAATTTGTCAAATTAGGTTTTGTAAAAATATATGTAAAAATTCTTTTGCGACATTCATCGAAAAAATGCGGTTAACTGTGATTGGGCCTTTATTTATAAAAAGCTTATCACTGTCAACCGCATTTTCTTCTTATGTTTATATTAATTATGTATGGTTTAATGTATTCCCGACTATTTGAGACTTAAATGTTATTTCTTTTAATTTCTATACAAATATACCCGACTTAAATTATTTGTTCTACATATCCATAATTTCGCTAAATACTTTACCTAAGCTGTCATTAATAACTAAATCCGCTCTTGAATCTCTTATTGTCATTGTCTTATTAATTAATACAAGCTTGTCCCCTTTGTAATAATCAATAAGCCCTGCTGCAGGATATACTATAAGGGAAGTTCCTCCTATTATAAGAACGTCTGCTTCCTCTATTGCTTTAATAGCCTTCTCAACGATTTCTTCGTCAAGTCCTTCTTCATATAAGACTACGTCAGGCTTTATATCTCCACCACATTCGCAATGTGGAACACCTTCTGAATTTTTTACATATTCAAAGTCATAAAACTTTCCACACTTTTCGCAGTAGTTTCTCATTACAGAGCCATGAAGTTCATATACAACTTTGCTTCCTGCCATCTGATGCAATCCATCAATATTCTGAGTTACAATTGCTTTTAATTTACCCATCTGTTCTAATTTAGCAAGAGCCTTATGTGTGACATTAGGCTGCGCACCTTCATATAACATACGATCTTTATAAAATCTGTAAAACTCTTCTTTATTCTTCATATAGAAAGAATGACTAATAATTTCTTCCGGTGGGAATTTGTATTTCTGGTTATAAAGTCCATCAACACTTCTAAAATCCGGAATACCGCTTTCTGTTGAAACTCCTGCACCTCCAAAGAAAACAATATTATCACTTTCTTCAATTATTTGTTTTAGTTGTACAACCTTATCCTCCATCTTATGGTTCTCCTGACTTTTTAACATATAATATAGACCATTATACCATTTTTCTTTTATTATTCCACAACAAATTCCATATCAGCTAACATTATTATATCCCCTAACTGAAACATTACCTGCGTATGTGGCTTTAATTTTTCGCCATTAACAAAAGTTCCATTAGATGAGTTTAAGTCTTCTATATAATATCCATCCATTTCTTCATATATTCTTGCATGAACTCTGCTTATAAACTGCTCTTCTAATTTATAGTCTGAACTTTTCCCACTTTTACCTATAATGCATGGAAATCCATTTGGAATTATTGTTACAGGATTTTCTATGTCAGTACTCCTTAGTAAAATACCTGTACTATGAACATTTGATGTAAGAAGAACCGTAGCCTCTTCATCAATAGAATCCATTTCTTTAACAGGCATTTCACTTGCTACAAATTTTTCAATATCATCAAATCCATCCGTCTCCTCTAATTTTATAAAATTATTTTCTAAAAGTTCTTCTCTTTTCTTTGGTTTACTTCTCTTCCAGAATTGCCACCATTTCTTACTCTTTGTGTTTGTTTTTCCATTCTTATTTTTTGCACTATCCTTTATATTTTCCTTTATTTCTTTATTCTTTTTTCTATTTTTCTCTTTTTCTTTTTTCTTATTTGCCCTTTTCTCTTTTTGTTTTCTTTCCTTTTCGTTTTTATTGCTGAATCTTTTATTTATATTGTCATTTTCAAAATCTGTACTATCAAAATATTCGTCTGCATCTTCTTCTATAATATTATCCAAATCTTCCAAGTCATCATTTTGCTTTTCATTATAATAATTGGATTTTTTAGCCTTTTCATATGAATACTTATTAATATTATTTCCTGGCATTTTTATATTTTCAGCTACATATTCTTTTAGCTCTGTAATTGTAAAATTCTCTGATATTATTTTCTGTTGCAGTCCATAACCTATTACAACCGCTTCCCTATCATTATGATTTAAAAGTTCTAACAATTCTAAAAAAAGTCCGTTCAGACCTTCTTTCATTCCCTGCTCAGTAAATGGATAATAGCAAAAATTATATACTTTCTTTTTTGAATCCCAGTAAATCATGTCCATATCAAAAACTATATTGTTAATATCAAGCAAATATTCCTTCATAGATTTTGCTACTATCGCCATACTGTTTATAAACTGTTCAATATCTTTGGCTCCTACTTTATTTTTTACAAATAAACTTCTCATGGAATTTTTTGACGTTATATCATAATAGAATTGGTTTTCATTATTAATCTTCTTTATATTTATACTTAAAATTCCTTCTATTTTATTATTAATCAACATCTGAAGTTTGTAGTCATTTTCCACGTCCTTCTGATTTCTTATAATCATATAATTATTTATTCCGTCTTTCTTATAAGATATTTCCATTCACACCCTCAACTTTCTTTACCTGCCTTTATCAATTTGCTTTAGAATCAATAACTGCCTTGCAAATATACATCTTTTGCTCATCCATATTTTTCTCTATTTTAATTTCTATATCTTCATCATTATCCATAATATTTTTTATCCATCTCATTTGAAAATTATATTTACTTTCTATCGTAACCGCACTTTTATTTACCTTTTTTATCTTATTATCCGCTACAAATACCGGTATCGAATCTATAGCTTTTGTGGCTAACCTTTCCATTTCTGTTTTCTCATTTTTATCATACATTTCTATGCATTTACCATAAACATATACCTTTGTAACAACTATGTCATGAAGATAAAATGCCATAAATAAAGTAAACGCCAGCATTAAAAACACCATTGGCATTACAAGGCTTGCTTCTATTGTCATTTCACCTTTTAACTTAGGTTTTTGTTTTAAGTCTATAAATTTTTGCTTTAAGTTTATAATTTTTCCATAAACTTCCACCCTATCCTCCACCCTCTTTTTATATTTCATCTTACATTCTCACCCTCTTAAATTATTTACTATCACACATATTTGTCCTATTAGTAAAAATGGAGCTAACGGAATTGTTGTTTTCTTATTAGACAAAACTTTAAATATTGCTATTAATGAAACAAAAATAAAAGCCCATACCAATGCTGAAAGTAAATACACTACATTCATAAATAATCCTAATGTTATTATCATAATTCCATCCCCAATTCCTATTTGCGACGAGAAAAGCATACTTAAAATCAGAAGAACTATTCCCGGCATTAATGCAAATATCAGCCCCTCCATATTTCCATTTAAGTAAAGCAAAGCATACGCAATACCAACTATAAAAAATATTGTGCAATATATTAAATTTAATTCTTTCTTTTTAATATCCATTATCGTGCATCCACATAAATACACTCCACTAATTATCCAATTTAACATCTTACTCTATTGTTTCACACTGAATTAAAATTTACATACGAACAACTTACACTATGTTTAACATCCTATTCTGTTGCTCCACACTTACTACATGCATTTTTCGTTTCTACCTGAGAAATATCTAATGTAATTACCCTTCTTGTAAGTCCTCTGCAATTTATGTCCGTGTGATATTTCTTTCCTTCCTTCGTTATAAAAACCACTTGGCTATCAGCTATTTTTTTATTCACACAAATACTGCATGCTTTATATTTGCTCCCGCTACCGGTTCTTCTTTGTGTCATTTCCAAATAAGAAGTTTTTTCTATGTTTAAATTTAAATATGTACAGTCAATATTTGTGTGATAAACTTTTCCTCCATCCGTCATATAAACAAGGTTCAACTGTTGTGTTAAGTCACGTCCTGTCCATGCCTTCATTCTTGCTCTTTGAACAATTTGAATCTGATTGTCTTTAGAAAAATAGGGATATTTATACCTTGAAATAGCTATTATGTCTACCAGACCATCATTCATATCCACTTTACTTTTACTCAAATCAACCAGCTTTTGAGCACTATTTTTCACGCCTATTTCTTTAACCAGTTTTCCATATAAATAAGCTACACCTATTACATTTTCCTGACAAAATTTATTATTGTCCTGTCCTATTTCGTCATTGTCTGCATCAGCATTTTTATTTTCATATTCTTTAAATTTACTGTTAATGCTTTTCCGTGTTTCTTCCCCGTTTTTGTCATTATTTGTAATATTATTCGCAATTTCCAAATAATACATTTTCTTTGCTGTATCCTTTGCAATATTATTTATATTCATCTGCATAGAAACCTGCCAGTTAAACATCAAAATAAAATGAATCATTGCAAAAGATGCATATAAAAATACTGACATGGCAAGCGCCGCCTCAATCGTTAATGAGCCCTTTAAATTATTTGAACTTTTTATATTACATGAGTTATTTACATTATGTAAGGCAAATAAAAATACCCTTTTTCCAGACAAGTTATAAAATTTACGCTTTTGCACTTGGAGAGATGCACATTTGTTATTATTTTTATTTTTTATTATTGTTTTATTTGGCTTTATTGTTCTTATGAAAAAGGGCATTATTATTTACCTCACATTTATTCTGCTAATCAGATTTTTACAAAACTCTCAACTATCTGTTTAAATTTATAATTCTTAATATTGTTTTCTATGTTCGACGTTGTTTTTAATATTACGTTCTATGTTCGACGTTGTTTTTAATGTTACGTTTTATGTCCGACGTTGTTTTTAATATTGCGTTCTATATTCAACGTTATTTTTAATGTAATGTTCTATATTCAACGCCATTTTTAAATCAGTACTCATATTCCATCTTGGTTTTATAAACATAACTTTCGTTATTGTTACCTATTAAATATGACACTATTGGTAACGACGTAAATACCTGTTCTATTCTAAGATTTGCTTCAACTTCACACATTCCAAAACACTCTGAAATTAAAAAATCCTTATTATATCTTTTTTGCATATTTACCTGCACTAAATCCATAGTTCTAAAAACAGTATTTTTTGTTTTCTGTGTCATAATCATTGTCTGCAAATACTGTGTATAAGTTAACCCTGTATTGTTTTTACGTCCGTCTTCAAATGTCCCGATATTTTTTATGCTGCTATTCCAGTTTTCACTGTTTTTCACTATCGGTACTTTTTCTCCATTTAATAACTGCCTTACATCAATAACCGCTTCTGTCAGTGCCCACGCCTCTATTATTACTGCCTGAGCAACCGGCGTTAAAAATGGCATTCCAATAGCCGTGGCTACTGTTTCAGCCAAAGTTGTTATTTCCTTCATCTTTTCGCCATCCGTTATTAAATACGCTCCATTTGATAAATTTCTAACTTCAACTAATTTTTTAATAGTCTCTGTAAGATTGTCTTTATCATTTAAATTTCCATTTAAAATGTACTCCATTTCGTACTTTAAGGCTGTATCATCATTTCCATATTCAGAAATTTTTGCATAATTGTTAAAGTACAATTCTATATACTTCACAAAGATTCCTTTGTTTGTAATATCCTTTATTAAATCTGCTTTCTTATTACCATCTGTTTCTAATGTTGTTGGCAGATTTAGATTTCTTATCTGCATTGTAGATATATTGTTTACATCCTCTAAAACAATTCCTAATACACCATCGCTTATTAAACTTTTTGCTCTTTCATATAAGTTTTTTTCTTCTTTCGCATCATCATTAGAATTTCCTTTTTTTAGATTCCACAAACTTTTTTCAATGCTTTTAACCTTATCTAGCATTTTTTCTATTTCACTAATATTGCTTTGATTAATATCTGCATCCACATTTGAAGCTGTCAATATTTCTTCTATTGATTCTTTAATTACTTTCAAACTTTCTCTATCTGATTCTATATAATCCTCATATCCTGAAAAATCGCCATTCATTTCTTTTTCTATAGCATTTTTCTTTTCAACATATGTATCCATATCTGTTAGAGTTTTTGATATTAAAGTGTCCTCTATTTTCAACACGCTTTTTAGTTTCTTATATTTATTCCAAAACTTCTTAACCTTTTTATTGTGAATATTTTGGTTCTGGTTTTGACCTGTTATATTTGCTGTTATATTTGCTTTTAAATCATCAAATTTCTGAAACACCGCTGACATTTTTCCCTTTAACTTTTCTGTTTTTTTCAATTCGTCAATCTGAGTGTTTATTTTTTCTACGATTCCTATCATTTCTTCTGAAACATCATTGGCTATATTTGTAACATTACTATTTTCTTTTATTTCATTACATGTTTCCTTATTATTATTTTCTTCTTCGGAATCGGAAATTAATTTATTAACAGCATCAATTCCCACAATATATTTTGCATAATCAACTACTTGTTTTACAAATAAGTCTCCTTCTTTATCTGTGGCGTATTTTTGTTTTAAAATATTTACACTTTCTATCTCCATATTTGAAAAATCATAATTTTTAAAATCTAAATCTGCCATATTTATATTATCCTGCATATATCTTGTAACCTGATTACCTAACGGCTCCTGTTCCCATGCAAGTAATATTCCATAATCCTGATATAACTGTTTTCCATATCCTGCAAAAACGGATTCAACTGCCATATATGTTGCAGCTTTTCCTTCCATTTGCGAAACACTTATTCTTGCTGACTCAATTACAGTACATACAACAACTATAACCACAGTTATAACCAGGCTTAAAAATATAGTTACGCTTGCTTTTAATCTCATTAAAACTTGCCTACTTGAGTTTTTATTGAAGTAAATATTCCATCTGCAATATCTCCTATCTGTTTCTTAAAAATTAGTGCAAGTCCAACTAAAACCAATATTATTAAAATAACTTCAATTACACCCATACCTGACTCATCTTGTCCAAAATCTACTAAATTTTTCTTTAATTTATCTATTAAACCTCTCATATATTTCTCCCATTTCTACATTATTTATGTTGCTATCCTGTTTTATATTTTTATTGACATAAGTGCCGGAGCCACGACAATGCCCATTGCTACAATCAACATTATTATCATTGGTCCTAACAGTTTCGTTCCGACTTCCTCTCCTTCTTTTAATGCCTTATTTTTTCTTTCAATTAACGCATTATCCATTTCCTCCTGCAAAGCTACTGCCATTTCTCTTGTTCCACGTTTAATGTTCTGTTGTAAAATATTTGCCAGTTTTATATAGCAATGAATTCCGCTTCTTTTTCCATATTCACTAATAGCCTGCTGTTCATTAATACCACTATTCATTGCATTTAATGTATAATCCAGTTCTTCATATGCATATCTATAGCCTAAATTCAAATTTCTTTTATACTCTGCAACAATTCTTTCCAAACCATTTCGTATCGACATGCCGGCACCATTATATAAAAGCAGCTTACTAATAATTTCAGGATAATCCCTTACCATCTGACTTTCTCTTTTCTTTAAATTTTTGTCCAGATTTTTGTCTTCAAAAAAGAATATTGCAATAGCAAAAATCAGCCCTATAATTATAAATTTATCTGCAACGGTGTCTACATCACTATAAAATTCAATACTTTTACCATTTATTTTTCGGGGTAGTTTTATAGTTTTTTCATACAGATTTTCATCTGCTATTTCCTGAACCTTATCCTGTACTGAATCAATTTCATCATTCCCGGTGATATGCAAAGGAATTTCATATATTATCGTTACATCCTCTAAAGACAAATAACCTGTAAGTTTTACATCATCGCCCTTATCATTTATTTCCTTAATAATTTTTCCTGATGAATCAATAACATCTTTTTTATCAATTTCCCATCTTATATCAATTTCCTTATCATCATCAGTTGTTATTAAATTCAGTTTTTTCGAAATGTTATTAACATTTTTGTTCTCACCTAGAACTTTTTTTAATATTTCCGGCTTTTTTTTATCAAGTTGTTCATAACATTCATCAATAGTCAGACTTTTTTCTGCAGCGTTAACAGTTATTTCTTCACTGTTATCTTTACCTTTTGCAATGAGTGAATACTCTTTTTCTCCCTCACCCGGATTATTTCTTTGTATTTCTGATAATTTATTTTTTGTTTCTCCATATTCATTAACACCTATACCCAATCCAACAATTAAAACTATTACTAATACAGCGATACTATTCGCTATCTTTTTACTCATATACAAATATCGGTATTCATCTATGTCTTCCCTGACATATAGTTTCTTTAATTTTGAATCACTTTTTTTATATAGGTTTTTGCATTTTTTCACAACAAATTTATCATTTATCCCAAAACATAATCCATAAAGTTTTAACAAAGGATGCTCGTCCTTATCCAACTTATTTTTTAGTCTTTTTCTATACTTTATTTTGTATCTTCCTGTCACTAATAAAAGTATAAGTAAAATTACTAAACCACTACTACATAACACTATACCTGCCATCTATTCTCCAATTTCATTCGCTATCATTTTCCCTGATATCTAACAATCTATATTTCATTACCATAATCCATCTTTCCAAAATCATTAAATCTCAACCTCAATAATCTTCAATAAAATAATTAAATTTCAACATCCATAATTCTTTGTGCCCATACGATTGCCAGTACATACGCTATTAACCCGATTGTCATAATGCCTTTTCCCATCCATGTTTCATACATAACATTTAAAAACCCCGGTGAAGAAATCAGCATATATCCAATTAAAATAACGGGAACTGTACTCATTATTTTTTGTTCATATTTTTTTCCGTTTATAGCTACTCTTATTTCCTCTTTTACTTCTGATTTCTGTCGTATATTATCAGCTACGTTTTTTACAACATGAATCATATTTCCACCTTTTTTTTGCGCTATTTCAAATACGGCTACAAACAAATTTAAATCTTCTATATTTGCCCTCTCTGCAAAATTTTTTAACAATTTTTCTAACGGAACATTTAATTTAATTCCTGATAATATAATCCTTAATTCCTGGCAAATATAACTGTTATAACCATGCATTCCCAACATCTCTTTATAACTTTCTTTTAATGCTGTTACTGAAGATGCGCCTGCACTCATCGCATCAGCCATTCCCATTAGCATATCTTTAAACTGTGCCTCTAATTCTTCTTTACGCTTTCTTTTTAATTGCAATTTTTTAATTCTTAAAATAACTATTATTAAAGGTGATAAAAGCACTGCATATAAATATTTGCCATAAAATAATTTGGCAATCATAAGCACACATACTATCGCCATTATTAGATAATTAAATAACTCTTTCCTGTTAAACACATACTTTTCGTAATCCATTTATACACCTATATTTCTATTCCATGTGTTGCTAATTTTTCATTATTTTTTAGTTTCTTTTCTGTTTTTTCCAAACTACCCTGCACAATACCATTTCTTTCACCTGTTTCCTTATATACATATAATGGTTGAAGTTTTATTTTTTCATTTTCATCTTTCACCATCTCGTGTATTGTCATAACTTTTCGTGTCTTATCCCTTAATCTTCCCAAATGAACCACTATATCTATTGCTGCTCCAATCTGTGATTTTATTGCTTCAAGTGGTATATCAATTCCTGTCAAAACCATGTTTTCAAGTCTGTACATCATATCTTGTGCAGAATTTGCATGACCTGTACACATTGAACCGTCATGCCCTGTATTCATGGCCTGAAGCATATCCACCGCTTCTGCGCCTCTTACTTCTCCCACGATTATTCTGTCCGGTCTCATTCTCAAAGCTGTCTTTATTAAATCTCTGATTGTTATTTCATTTTCACCCTCAGTATTCGCCTGCCTTGTTTCCATTCGTACCAAATTATCAGTATTGAGCAATTGTAATTCTGCCGAATCCTCTATCGTAATAATTCTCTCATCCTGCGGAATATAATTGGACAATGCATTTAAAAATGTAGTCTTGCCTGAACCTGTTCCTCCACTTATAAAAATGTTGTATCCACCCTCTACAAGTTTTTTAAGAAAATCGGCTGCCTCTTTTGTGATAGAACCCCATTTAATCAAATCTTCCATTGTTATCTGGTCAGCCGGAAATTTTCTAATTGTTACTGCGGCTCCATCAATCGCAACAGGGGGCAAAACCACGTTTACTCTTGAGCCGTCAGGCAATCTTGTATCCACTATAGGATCAGTCTGATTTACCCTTCTATTTGTTGCTGAAACAATCTGCTGAATTACGTCCTCTAACCTTTCTACCGAAGGAAATTTCCCATCTATTTTTACAATTCGGCCAAATTTTTCTGCATAAATATTGTCCACTCCATTAATCATAATTTCAGAAATATTATCATCTGCCAAAAGTTCCTCTAAAATTCCAAGTCCTCTGATTGAATCATACAATTGTCTATGTATCTCCCATCTGTCATAAAGTGGCATAAGTCTGCACTTGGCAACTCCTGCAATAACATAATCAATTATTTCATGAAGTTCTTCATCATTAGGATTTCTTGTCATGTCTATCTCTTCAATTATTTTTTCACGCAATTCTTCTAAATCAACTTTTGTTTTCAAGCCACTTCCTCTTTTAACAGTTTTCTTATAAAATCACCTAAACTACCCCAAATCTGCTTATCAAAATAATCTTCATCCCATTGGTTTTCATTACAAATAGGCAATTTTACCTTAACAATCTTATCTAACAACTCTTCCTGCTCTGTTTTAAATATAAATTCTTCAAATTCAGATATTTTCATAAGCGACATTCGGTCATCATTCATTGGCATATAAATTACGTTGCAAAACTCCAACACTTCATAAATGTCTTTAACCATATTGCTTAAATCTAAAATTATCGTCTTGTACATTCCTGAATTAATAATTGCCTGTATCATTCCCAGCCAAACGCTACTGTCTAAACTTCTCAAGTCATTAGAAAACATCGAAGGCGGTATATAATCCATTTCATTTATGCTGTTAACTATCGCTTTAAGTTTTAATGGTAACGACTCCGGATTCTGCTTGTAAAAATACATTAAATCAGACAAATCTCCGCTGTACTCTTTATTAAAAATCTTTGATAAAGCCGAAAACTCTTCCATATTTATATACAGGGTTTCTTTCTCTTTCGCTAAAACCTGTCCTAAAGTAATTGCAAATGTGGTCTTTCCACTTCTGCCAATTGGCGAATACACTCCAATTACTTCAACATCATCAACCAAAACTGACCCGACGCCTTCCGCAGTGCTTATATCGACATAATAATTTATTACTTCTCTTATAATATTTTCTGAAGATTGATATTTATAAATCGATGCATAACTTATATATTCGGCAAATACGTTACCATCCGTCAGCAAAATTATCTTTCCAATATTATATTCAGCAATATCATGCGTCATTGCAGTTGCAGATATCAACAAAATATCTATCTCTCTTTTTTCTGCAAATTCCTTAAGTGCCTTTAATTCTGTAAATGCAACCGTGCGAAACGGTATTCCTCTTTTGTCACTTATGTACTCCATAAGCGAATTCGCATAGTTGCTATCAACATCGTAAATTCCCAGCATACCTGTTTTCATTTATTTTGTTCCTTTCTATATACTTTTTGTTGTTTTTAGTGTACTCACATTATATATGCATATTTTCAAATTGTCTATACCTTTTTATAATTTTTTCTATTTTTCTTTTTGAATTTTACTGTTGACTATAAATTTCACTGTGTTATACTGATGTAGTATTGAATACTACATGTTATGTTTTGGAGGTGTCAAATGGCTAAAAGAATTAAATTAGACGACAGAGAACTCCCTGATTACACAAAAGGGGAAGAGATTTTTAATATGGTATCCCACATTGTTGGGGGAGCATTGGGCATAGCAGCTATGGTATTATGTATTATTATGGCAGCTAAACATGGAAGTGCTATCGGTGTAATAAGTAGTATCATTTATGGAATTACTCTTATTGACTTATATGCAATGTCCAGTATTTATCACGGTTTGAAACCGGGCAAAGCCAAAAAAGTTATGCAGGTTCTTGACCATTGCACTATTTACTTTTTAATTGCAGGAAGTTATACTCCTGTACTACTTGTTGCAATGATGCCTAAATATCCTGTTATCGCATGGGTTTTATTTGGTATTGTCTGGGGTTGTGCAGTAGTTGCATGTACGCTTACTGCTATAGATTTAAAGAAATATAACGTATTTTCCATGATTTGCTATTTAGCCATGGGATGGTGCATAATATTCTTTATAAGACAGACATTTGAAGTTATGGGAATGGGTGGAGTTGTATTACTTGTTTCCGGTGGAATTGCTTATACTGTTGGTGCTGTTCTATATGGTCTTGGAAAAAACCACAGATATATGCACTCTATCTTCCATTTATTTATTTTACTTGGAAGCATCCTTCACTTTTTTGCAATTTTACTTTATGCGTTACCACAATAATTTTCTGACGCTTTAATGTGAATTTTGTCTATTTTTCAATCACGTTATTTTTTATTTTGTCATATAGATATATTAAGAAAATAGTCGGATTTGAAAATGATTTATAATTATATACCCGTTTATATACAGCAAAGTTCACTTAGTGAAGGCTTTTTTATCAAGATGGATTCTTCTTTTTCTAACAAAATTGATTATGTTAAGGAAATGTACCCTAAAGCTTTTGCAAAAATTCAAAGTACTATAGAAGAAGAGTGCGATAAAATGGATTATGTCGGCAGTCCTATGTACGACGAATATCCTGATAAAACCAGACTTTTAGGTATCAGGGATAGAATTTTTGAGATTGTTCATATGGAAAATGCAGCCTGCGAAAATGATGTCTGCATAATATATCCCGAAGATGATTGGTTAAAAGATACAATTATGGTTCTTCTTTTATATGAAATTCAAAGAAGAAATCAATAGTAAATGACGTGCTTGTTTTTACAAGCGATAAAATTTAATTCATATAATACACAAAAACAGGGAGATAAGAACTTTATCTCCCTAAAAAAATAATGATTCGCATTTTAAGCTGCCAAGTGCTCAAAATAAAGGTTCACATTCAAAGTAGTGAAGCACTTAAATTAAAAGTTTGCACTCAAAGTAACGACGTGCTTAAATCTAGCAAGTATTCTTGCCTATTTACATTGTATGCAATTATTATTAATTTTGCCACTATAAATATTCTGCGACTTCACTCCTGAGTTTTTCCTCTATTTCTATTATTTGTTTTGCCATTTCTTTAGCATTTTTTTCAGCTTTTTCATATTGGTTTAAATATTTGTGCAAAGATTTAATTCCCATATTGCAACCATCTGTAATCAAATCCGCAATTGTAGCATCTCCGCTTTCCATTGTTGTTTTTACACCTGTTTTCACACGAGACATTCCTTTTGCTATTGGATTTGGTTCTTTTTCAAAAGCTTCTCTTTCATTTAACATATCATGAATTTGATTTCCTAGACTTTCATGATGCGATTTGCTTTCTTCTAGTACATTTTTCAACTGCTGACTTCCTACTTTATCAAGCATATTGTCTATTGACGCTACCGCCATTTTGGTCCCGGCATCGCATTCCTGCAACAACTTTATTGTATCAATACTTTTCATTTTCTAAATCCTTTTTATTTTTATATTAACCAAATT
This sequence comes from Eubacterium album, assembly GCF_025336545.1. Lineage (NCBI taxonomy): Bacteria > Bacillati > Bacillota > Clostridia > Eubacteriales > Eubacteriaceae > Eubacterium > Eubacterium album. Next base: position 72,638 of record NZ_JAODBU010000013.1, read on the forward strand.
TAGAAAATTTATTAAATTTATCGACGTCTATCATAATGAAAAACAATTTATACTTTGCGTCATTTAATTTGGATAATTCCCTCTTTTGTATTCGCATATCTCTTTTCTATGCAGTTAAAATATGTGCAAATTATAAATCCACTTCTATAATTCTATTTGATTTTTTATAGCGAGTATATTTTACACCTGCAGCGTCCATCATTCGTTTCGACGCCTTTACCCCTGGCGTATCTCCATATTTGTCCTGATCGTAAATAACTTCTTTTATTCCACATTGGATAATTGCTTTTGCGCATTCATTACAGGGAAATAATGTCACGTATATTTTTGCTCCTTCTAAACTTCCACCTCGGTAATTTAATATTGCATTCAATTCACTATGTGTTGTGTAAAAATATTTATTGTCATACGGGCTGTCACTTTCACGATTCCATGGAAATTCATCATCGTCACATCCCACAGGAAGTCCGTTGTATCCCATAGATAAAATCTTATTATCCTGACTTACTATGCATGCTCCAACCTGAGTATTCGGGTCTTTTGAACGCATAGATGATAAATATGCAACGCCCATAAAATATTCATCCCAGGATATATAGTCTTTTCTTTTATAATTTCGCATACATATACCTCCTTGTTGTCATAAAACCTATAAGCACGCGCATGCGCGCTTCAGTCCTTCTTCTTTCTAAATAAGCACTGCACCTCAATTCCGCTTCGCTTCATTTCGGTCGCGCGCATGCGCGCTATATCAATAAGCAAAAATACGTTTTCTTTTGTGCTAGCACAAGAAAACGTATTTTTACTTATTGATGCAGTGCTTATTTAGTTCCGAATATTCTGTCTCCAGCGTCTCCTAATCCTGGTACTATATAGCTGTGTTCATTTAATTTTTCGTCTAATGCTCCGATAAACATGTCAACATCAGGATGTGCTTCCTGCATTGCTTTTACTCCTTCAGGAGCTGCTATGATACACATAAATTTGATATTTTTTACACCTTTATCTTTTAACATCTGAATTGCTGCTACAGATGAACCACCTGTTGCTAACATTGGGTCTACTACAAATACATCTCTGTTTTCACAATCTTCAGGTAATTTACAGTAGTATTCAACAGGTTTTACTGTTACAGGGTCTCTATAAAGTCCGATATGTCCTACTTTTGCTGATGGAATCATTGCTAACATTCCGTCTACCATTCCTAAACCGGCTCTTAAGATAGGAACTATTGCTAACTTCTTTCCACCTAATTCTTTTACTGTTGTTTTGCAAATTGGTGTATCAATTTCAACATCTGTTAATTCTAATTCTCTTGTTGCTTCATATGTAATAAGCATTGCAATTTCACTAATTAACTGTCTGAAATCTTTTGTTCCTGTTTCCTTTCTTCTGATAATTCCAATCTTGTGCTGAATCAATGGGTGATCCATTACCATTGTCTTTGCCATTTATTACTTCCTCCATCTTTTTTAGCTTAATTTTGGTACTCTTAATTTGTAAACCAATTTTCTCATTAATTCATTCAATGAATCATATAACTTGCCATATTCCTGCAATTCTCCACCATAAGGGTCCGCAATATTTCCTGACTCATTTATAAATTCTTTGAATGTGTAAACATTCTGTGCCTCCGCATATTCTTCATATACAGTAGGCTTTAAACTTTCTTCAAATACTAAAACTAACACATCTTTTCCAAAGTCCGATTCACTTAATTGTTGTGATGCATATCCCTTTACGTCTAAATCTTTTGCCGCTGCTATCGCTTCAACTTTCTGATTTATCGGCTCCGGGAACAATACAATCAAGCCTCTGGATTCAATCTCAATTGGTTCTATTGGCATCTTCTGTCTTAAAATGGCCGCTGCCAACGGACCTCTTGATGTATCATCTTTCGTTACGAAGATAATCTTTGAATAATCCATTATGCCTCCAAATATACTATAAGTTTATTATGTTATAACCTGCTGCCTTAGTAAGTCTGTTCATAATCGCATCACCTACATCTTTTCTGGAAAATGTTTCTCCAAAAATAAACTGAGCTTCCATCTTATCAAAATCTCTCAGTGCTTTAAACAAATGATTTGCAATTGTTTCAGGCTTGTCCAAGTCCCCTAGAGACACTATAACTACTCCATCATTTACCTTTCCTTCATAAAAATGTTTATTCTGGTCTGATGTAAGTATTCCCGTAACGTATCCCTGTGAATCCTTTTCATTGGCAACTTTAATTATTTCATTCGCAACCTTTTCTTCTTCTCCATCGTACATTCGAAAATCAGCTTTAGGTGCGTAATGCCTATATTTCATACCTGGAGCCTTCGGTCTAAGTCCGTCCGTAGGCTTTGTAAGAATCGCCTTATCCGTTTCTACTTGGTCTATTACCTCTTTTAACATTTCTTTTGTAATAAATCCTGGGCGCAAAATCATAGGCGGCTCAACTGTTACGTCAATAATCGTTGACTCCAACCCCATTCCTACCATTCCACCGTCAATAATCATATCAATTCTGCCATCCATGTCATCAATAACATGTTCTCCTAATGTAGGACTTGGCTTTCCTGATAAATTTGCACTTGGTGCTGCTATGCTAACACCTGCTTCTTTTATAAGCGCCTGTGCAATCGGGTGATTTGGCATTCTTATAGCAACTGTATCCAATCCTCCCGTTGTGTCCTTTGGAACAATATCACTTTTATTAAAAATAAGTGTCATTGGACCCGGCCAAAAAGCATCCATAAGTTTCTTTGCCACTTCCGGAATCTCTTTTACCAACGGTTTAAGCATCTCTTCATTTGCTATATGTGCAATTAATGGATTGTCGGACGGTCTGCCCTTTGCCGCATAAATCTTCTTAGCTGCCTCTTTATTTAATGCATTGGCACCCAATCCGTATACAGTCTCTGTAGGGAATGCTACAAGTCCACCTTCTCTTATTATTTCTCCAGCTTTTTTAATTGATTCATTATCAATATTTTCTGAATTCATTTTTACAATTAAAGTATCCATTTTTTGCCTCTTTTACTGAATTTTTCTAAATTCTACGTAAGCCCATACTCATTTTTTATAATACCATATATAGTACTAAATTACAAATATTATGATGTATTGCAAATGTTTTGCAGGGCATTGTATTTAATGCAAAATTTGCTTTTTCATATAGACTACAGCTTTTATATCAATAATAAAATATTGTTTTTTTGCACTAAAAAATCGGTGCGACAGGATTCGAACCTGCGACCTCTGCGTCCCGAACGCAGCGCTCTACCAAACTGAGCCACGCACCGATTAAAAAATTTTTCTTAATGTATTTTATCTTTTATATTTTATCATATATATTAGTATTTTCAAGTTCAATCATACCGTAATCAGGCAAAAAATTCTATACTTAAAGGTTCACAATTCCTTTAAATATAGAATTTATTATTATAAATTATTAAAAGCTTTTCACCTATTCCTTTTAATAACCACCACTCCCCCTGCAATCATTACCAACCCAACTGTTGCCAATATGACTGCTATAGCTCTGTCCTGACCTGTTTGTGGAAGTTTGTTGTCATATTTAGCTGTTGTTGTTTGATCATTTTCTTTGCTTTGCTTTTCAGATGTATTTCCTTTGTTTTTTCTTTTACGCTCATCTTTTTTACTTTCCTGTTCTTTGCTTTCTATGTTTTTTGATATGCTTTTAGGTTCCACATCTATGCTTTGTTGTAATTCATTATTGTCATTTATATATGGAATTGCAATTATCTGCGGAACAAATTCATACATTTTATCCTGTTCCACACAAGCATCAATAAGCATTAAATACATACCATCTTTTGCTTTTTCATATTTCATTTTTCCCTGTTCATTTGTTGTTCCTACATAATCTGCCGATATTCCATCTAAACTAATATAACCTGAAATCGTATTTGCAATTTTGCTCAGGTCGTAATTATTTTTTATGTCATTTACTTCAATCGGATATTTTGCAAATGCCCCTGAAAGAATATATTCATCATTTTCGTTTTTTTCTGCAATTTTATAAATTCTAACTTCTCTATCTGCAAATATGACATTTTCATTTTTAAGAGCAATGTTTATTTCATACTGATTGTTTTCAGTCTGAGCTGCTTTTATTTTATTATTTGATATAATTCCAACCTGTATAACAGCCATAAATATCATTAATGCCATTACAATTTTCTTATATGCTTTAGATTTTAAATTTTTATACGCACAAATTATTGTGTTTTTTATTGCTTTCTCTCTCATATTCATACACCCTCTTTCCTTTATTTACGCACACTGCAAATGTTATTACAAATAATGTCATTATAATCAACACCAAAGCCAGTGCTATTATTACTACTTTCCACGGATTTACTTTTTGTTCATTGTCTGATTTTTCTGCTTTATCTTCGTCTATTCGTATCCCTTTTACCAATAGTCTGTGTGTATTAACAGCATATGGCGTACATGTAACCAGAGTCACATAATCTTTATCTTTTTCAATACTTAATTTTGAAATGTCTTCAGGTTTTACTACTGAAATTTCTTCCACCTGATAAAATAATTTTTTATTTAATACTGTAATTTGAAATTTGTCACCAATTTCCATTTTATCCAAATCAGTAAATAATTTTGCATTTGGCAACCCTCTGTGAGCTACAAGTACGGCGTGTGTACTTTCTCCTCCTACAGGTAAAGATGAACTTTCCAAATGCCCTACATATTTACTTAGTACTTCATCTGTAGTCCCATGCTTTATTGGAATTTTCACCTTAATCTTTGGTATGGAAATATAACCCATGCTTCCTGAATCGTCTACATTTAAAATGTCGGCATATTTATTTTCTTCTTGGTTTTTATATTCTAAATTATCTTTTGTCAGATTTTCATTATATAAATTAGCCTCATTTAATATACTTTCTGACTTTTTATTCTCCATTTTTTTCATTAGCTCATCATATTGTTCAGTCGCTTTTGTTGCATCCATTTGGTTTACATAACTACTAACTACCGGATATAGTAACACGGAGAAACCTATCAAAAAAATTATAACTAATACTATCGTTGTCGTTTTTCTTTTCATAACTATCTCCCTATTGCCATTTTTAGTTTATTTGGGAGTCAAAAGTTAAAGGCTTTAATCTTCATATGCAAGATTAGCTTTATAGTTAAGCTTATAGAGGATTCGAACCGATACAAACTTATAATCTTTATATGAAAGATTACCTTTAACCTTTGCCCCAATATTTGTCTTAGGTTTATTTTTAATATTCTATAGTTCAAAATTTTTCATATGAAATTTAAAAAATATATTTTGGGAAACAGTTTATCATCTTTCTTTAACTGTTTTTCTTCTAATTACATAAACACCTGTCGCAGCGCCTAACATAATTATTAATCCGCCTGCTACAAATAATGCTGTTCCCATTCCACCTGCAGTTGGAAGTGTTGCTCCTTTTTTATTTTCAACTGTAACCTTTTTGTATCCGTTTTCTTTTTCTATATCTGTTGTAATTTCTGTTTTGTCGGCTGTGATTGTGTATATTCCACTGGCTGCATTTACAACAATTTCAATTGGCTCTAATAATTTTTTGTAACCTGACGGAGCCATAGTTTCTACCAAATAATATTTTCCGGCTTTTAATCCTTCAAATGAAGCAATTCCATTTTCATTAGTTACAATCTCTTTGATTGCATCACCTTTGCATTCCTTATTATCGTATAACTTAAACTTTGCATTCTTAAGTTTTACTGCATTATTATCTTTATCAATCTTTTCGATGGCTACGCCAAATGTATAAACAATTTTTTTGTCATCATCATTTCCAAATCCCGGAGTGTTTTGTGTTGGTCTGTCAGTATTTTCAGAATTATATGTTGTTCCATCAAATGGTGAGTTTTTGTAAACGTAATTTACAATATTTTCATTTCCAACTGCTGTTCCGACTTTAGCTTTTTCATTTAATGTTGCCTTGTATTCTACCGTCACGGTTGTATATGTTTTAATTTTTCCGTAATTAAAATCTACATAAAATTTCTGTCCTTCATGTTTTACTGTGTACTCATTTCCATTTATTAAACCTTTTGAATTTTCTCCATTTTCACCTTTAACTACAATAGAATTTATATCTATTGTTAGTCCCTCTGAAAGTTCATCTCCTATATATAATGTAGTATCTGTTGCACCTTTCGGATAAACAGGAACTGCTGCACTTAATTTATATGTGATAACATCCCCTACACTTGCTGTCTGTCTGTTTCCATCAGTCGCAGTGCCATTTATAATATTTTTTTCTACAGTAGGCTTACTTACCTTCATTTTTACCGAATACTGTTCATATATTTTATATTCATCATTTTCAACAAATGGCTCAACCTCTGCTGTAACAGCCTGATAAATGTATGCCCCGTTTGTGTTTCCACTTCCAACAATAATGTACTGTCCCATTGCTACAGCTTCAAATTCAGCTTTTTCTTCGTTTGAAATGTTTGTAGATACATATTCAGGGTTAACACTATTTGTTCTTACATAAGAAGCAAATTTTCCTAACACTTCTTTTAATTTTGTTTCGTTTAGTTTAACGTAATCATCTACTGTCATTGTTTTGTATTCTGTATTTGCAGCCGTAAACTGTTCAAATGTCGCCGTAAAATTTCGGTTTATTGTATTTGTATCTTTGTCATAAATGGTTTCAACTACTTTATATGCATTTAACACATCATTTTCATTTCCTGTTAAAACATTTATCTTTACTGTTTCTCCTCCATTTACAACATTAGCTTTTGTACCGTCTGTCTTTGTTGTTGTGGCAAATACAGCTACATTTAATGCAACCATAATAGAAAATGCCATTACAACTGCTAAAAGTTTTGATACTTTTTTCATTTAATGCTCCTTTTTTATTTATTTGTAATCACATTTGTTTTTATAAATTCAAATGTGGTACATGCTTTTTGCTTTAGAAAGTTTTCATATATTCTATTCTTACTTTCCATCATTCTATTAGAAAATTTTATTTTATTTTCTGCAAACAACCAACTAAAACACTTACGGCACACAACATAATTATTAGGCCGATTTTTACAAACGGTTCACTACCTATACCTCCGGCATCCGGCAATTCATATATTTTTGTGTTTGTTATTGTATAAGTTGTGCTTGCATTTTTTGTTGCAGTAGCCTGATTTGTTTTTGATGTAAATTCTGAAGCAAATCCCGCAACACTAATTTCTTTTACACTATAGGTAAACTGATTTCCTATTGTATCTCTTGTAAGCAGCCCTTCTACGGATTCTTTCCATCCGTTTTCTTTTTTAACTGTAACTGTGTTAAAATATTCTGTTTTTTCTTCTGTGGAATCTTTATATTTGATTGTTCGATAGATTTCTACTTCTATGGAATCCGGAATCTGCTCCGTTCCTTTCCATTTTTTATATATATTTAAATCTATTAAGGGTCTGTCAATTTTACTTCCAAGAGGTGTCGTGCTAAATGATGCCCACACCTGATTTGTTCTTGGAACTCCTCCGTTATCCGGATACCTCATAAAATTTCCCAATGTAAAACTGAAAGCGTTAGACGTTGACTGTGGCATAATTGTAACTGAATTTTGAAGCCAATTATCAGGCACTTCAAATGTGCTGTCATAAATATCTCCACTCCACGGATTTGTTCCGCCGTTATAACCATACTGTGTTCCAAATCTGTTTCCGCTGTCTTTATACATTTCTACAATATTACTGCTCCATGGAATGGTATTTGAAAATTTTCCTGAATAAACATATGCTTTTACATTCTGCGGATTTTGTGGAACTACATATTCTGGTCCATAGTATGCTGCCGGATTTTCCCCTTCCTGAACATCCGCCGGATTAAGAGAATTTATTGTGTAATAATCAGCAACCGGACTGTCAACTGTTCCTATGTCATTTAGAACAATTTTGTTTCCAAATGTTCCATCTGTGTTTAAATAATAAAACTCCAAATCAACATGAAATTCTTTTACATTCTGCCATACCCAGCCACTATATAGCGATTTACTTATTTGAATTGTCGGATAATATGAATATGGTCCATAGTTATTTTTACCCCAATTCCATCCTTCTCCTACATTTCCTGTAGTTGTTGCATTTTTTGACGTTCTGTTTTTAAATGGTGTAACTTTTATATTTGCATAAGCTCCTACCGGCTTTCCATCGTATGTTCCAACTTCAAAATATTTGACTTTAAAATTCATTGTAGTTGTTTCTACATCCAAATCTTTATTTTTCCATCCGGCGTTCATATCTGTCTTATAATTGTTTGCATTAGGATTAGAACCTTTACATTGAATCGCTATCCCATTGTATTTATTACTAAATGAAGCGTATATTCCTTTTATCGCTCCATTCCATGTCCCATTCCATACATCGCCTTTCATACTTTCGCGACTTACGTCCTGATAAGCTCTGACTCCTTCTCCTGCCTCAACAATTTTTGCATTTCCATCTATATCTTTGACCTGAAGTCGATTGTACGGAAATACTTTGTCAGTTGATACTATCGTAGCGTCCGGCACAGGAATATCATTTGCCGCAAAATTTACTATAGACTCGGTTTTCTGACTGTTATTCACATCTGCATTTAGCATAACTGCTTCGCCTGCAAATGTCGTAGCACATATTAAACACATGCTTACTACTGCTATTATTTTTTTACTTTTTTGGATTATTTTTTTCATGATCATATCTCTCCCACTTTTATATTTGGCAATTGTATTTTCAATTAGATTTTGTCTTGTTTTTCTCTGCTTGTTATCATATGAAGCATTATTGCCAAATATTCCAAATTTAATTCCATAAAGTGGGATTTTTGCGAATGGGGATTATGAGATGGAATGCCTAGCACGGAACAATCCGTAGGCATCAAAGTCGTGGGGGCTTTTGAATCCGACATCTTATTTTATAATATTTACATCTTTACATCTCACAACAACTCTTGCCTGTCCATTAAATGTACATGTAAACAAGGTCAAATCATATTCCGTACTTATTACTTTTTCGACCTGTGTGGGCAATAAATTTTCCACACTTTCTACTTTATAGGAAAACGTGGAGTCGTTTGCGGATTTATATATAATTTCATCGCCTTTTCGCAAATATTTTATTTTTCCAAAATGCGTTGAATAATTGTGTGCAGCTAAAACAAATCCTGCGTTGCCCACACTTCCACTATATACGCACGGAGTTTTCTTTAACTGTTCGTATGACCATTTTTCATTTATTGGGAGTTTGATTTTTAGAGACGGAATAATTAATATTCCTACATATTTTTCACTTGAAAATTCTATGAATTTATCAGATTCAGAGTAACTATCTGTCAGATTAGATTTATTATCGCAATATCCAGATTCATTATTTTTGTTTTCCATATAGTTGATTATTTTTTCAGAAGATATACCTGCATTTCGATTTTCTATAGTATTTTTAATTGTCAGGGTGCCTGCTGTTCCAAGCAAAATGCACCCCATGACAATTGTAATTTTTGCTATAAATGTTTTTGGCTTTTTTAAATTTTTTCCTTTTTTTAATTTCATTTTATTTTTGCCTGCAACTTTTTTAACATTTTTCAATTTATTTTTTCAAATATTCTTCGATTCCTTTACATATCAGACCTGCCATTCTTTTTTGATACTCATCTGACGACAAATTATTTGCATCGTCCCAATTGCTTAAGAATCCACATTCCACTATTATTGTAGGGCATTTTGTATGTAACAGCATATAATAACTGGTGTTTTCCTTGATTTCTTTTTTATTGTTTATATTTATATTATCGTTTAATATTGTCTGCATTATTTTCGCCAGTTCCGTACCACCTGCAGAATTTCGATAATAAAATACCTGCGCTCCTTTTACATTTTCCGAAGTAAAACTATTTTGATGAACGCTTACAACTATTATTTTTTCATTTTCCAAATACTCTTTATTTATTATTTCACAGCGTTTTTCCATATCGGCCCTTTTTTTATTTCCATCCGATTCCTGATAAAGTCCGGTATCACTTTCCCTTGTAAGCACAACCTTTGCTCCTGTGTTTTTTAAAATTTCTTCTATGTACAGGCTTATGGATAGGTTAATATTTTTTTCAAGTGCATCATTTATACCTATTTTCCCGGGGTCAATTCCTCCATGCCCAGGGTCAATAACTATTGTGTAACCACTAAATGGTTTATGCTCTTGTTTCTTAGTTTCTTTATTATCGCTTTCCACGATTTTTTCCATATTACAGGCAATCATAGTAATCGACATCAGCAAAAGAAATGCCATAACCGCTTCAATTTTTATATTTCTTTTTAGTATTTCGTACATATTTGTAAAACTCGTTTTCATCCAATTAATTATATTCGTCATTTACTCTTTTCCGAATTATTCAATTCGATATTTGACTTTATACAAATATATGCAGTTAGCGATTAAAATATGATTATTTATTAATCAATTCATCCAAATAATTCTTTTCTATCTTCTGAGATGATTTGTATTGTCTTAAGCCTGCTTCATGCACAGCCATAACATCCTGAAGTAATTCATTTGATGACATACGAACTGCTCCCCTGCTCAACACAATCATTTGCTCAAGTCTGTCTGAGGTTGCAACCGTAACCTGATATTTTTTCCCGATTTCATTAGTTACTTTTTCAATATATGTGTCTGCCGTTTCCGCTTCTTTTGTATAGACAACATTTATATTGTTGTATTTTGAAACCTCTCCTATATTTCCCTTAACTTTGTATGCATCAAATACAAGTATTAACTCGCATTGCTTGTATCCCTGATAATTACTCATAATATCCATAAGTTTAAGTCTTGCCCCATCCAGATTGACCTGTGCAAGTTCATTTAATTCATTCCATGCAAATATTACATTGTAACCATCCACAAGCAAATATTTTTTCTCATTTTTCTTATTTTTGTTTTCCTTATAAACATATTCCTTCTGTGTTCTCTTTCCACTTCCCTGATTATCCGTATAACCAAATCCTGATTCATTCGCCAAACGTCTTTTAACAGGACCAAACTGTTTTTCAAATATTGCCTGTAATTCCTTGTCCTCTGCATAACTTGCACCCATTTGCCACTTTTTCCCTGGTTCAGGCTGCTTTACCGGTACAAATTTTTCCGGTTCTTCATAATCATTATCCTTTAAGTTATCAGTTGTTACATGTGCATAATCCTTTACTTTATCCCATTCAACATTAAATCCTGCACCATGAGCACAAAATACTGAACCTGTTGGATTCTCTACATCACGTTCACTGTCGTAATTAATATCCATAATGACTTCCGACGCATTGTGACAAGGCATATAACCCGCCAATTTGCAATATAGTCTTCCTCGTCCTCTTGTGTAAGTATTTACCGTTGTAATGTAACCACTCATAGTTGATACAGGTGCATACCCTGTAATTTCCGTAACCTCGCCATTTGTCTTCGGTGTTTCAAATTCCCCTTTCATCTGGCTTATATCATTCATCGCCCTACCCACATTTTCCGTAGGTACTTCCAATGTAAATTCATAATATGGCTCAAGCAAAATACTTTCTGCCTGTTTTAATCCATTTCGTACCGCCCTATAAGTTGCCTGTCTGAAATCTCCACCTTCAGTATGTTTTGCATGCGCTCTACCGCCAATAAGTGTTATCTTCATATCTGTAATGTGCGAACCTGTAAGAACACCAATATGCTGCTTTTCATACAAATGCGTAAGTATTAATCTTTGCCAGTTTTTGTCCAAATCATCTTCCTTACATGCAGTTTCAAACACCATACCACTACCCGGTTCTCCCGGCTCAAGAAGCAAATGTACTTCCGCATAATGTCTAAGCGGTTCAAAATGTCCTATTCCTTCCACCTTATTTTTGATGGTTTCCTTATACACAATGCTACCCTGTCCAAATGTCACATCTATATCAAATCTTTCCTTTATAAGACTCTGTAAAATTTCAATCTGAACATCTCCCATAAGTCTTGCATGAATTTCTTTCAAATTTTCATTCCACACAATATCAAGCTGCGGGTCTTCCTCTTCTAACTGCTTTAATTTGTTAAATGTACTATGAGCATCGCATCCTTCAGGTAAAATAATCTGATATGTCAAAACCGGCTCTAATACCGGAATACTCTCTCCTTCCTGATTTCCGATTCCCTGTCCCGGTCTTGTATTTTCGAGTCCTGTTACAGCACACACTTCGCCTGCTTTTACGCTATCTTTTGTCTCAAATTTGTTTCCTGAATAAATTCTAATCTGATTAACCTTTTCATCATTGATTACATCTTTAACTTTAAGTACTCCGCCTGTAACCTTCATATGTGTAAGTCTGTTTCCCTGACTGTCTCTTGATATTTTATATACCCTTGCTCCAAATTCATCCGAATAACTTTTATTCTTAGTAAGATTAGCCATTGCATTTAATAAAAGTTCAATGCCATCAAGCTTTAAAGCTGAACCAAAAAAGCATGGAAATACCTTTCTTTCTGCAATAAGATTAGTTATTTCCTCATTTGATATTTCACCTGTATCCATATAATTTTCAAGGGCATTTTCATCACATGTTGCAACATTTTCAAGAAAATTATCATCTGACTTCTCATAATCAGAAAAATCTACGCAATTTGTATCTAGTCTTGATTTCAAATTCTCCATTATATGATTTTTATCACTACCAGCTAAATCCATTTTATTAACAAATATAAATGTAGGGATGTTGTATCTTTTTAAAAGTTTCCACAAAGTTTCTGTATGCCCCTGAACTCCATCACTTCCGCTGACAACTAAGATTCCATAATCAAGAACCTGTAGTGTTCTTTCCATTTCCGCAGAAAAATCCACATGCCCCGGAGTATCAAGCAAAGTCATGTTTATTTCTTCATTTTCATTTTTCCACTTTAACTGTGCCTGCTTTGAGAATATTGTAATTCCACGCTCACGCTCAAGGGAATATGTATCCAAAAATGCATCTTTATGGTCAACTCTTCCTAATTTCCTTATGTTTCCTGTTGTATATAACAAAGCCTCTGACAATGTAGTTTTTCCTGCATCTACATGTGCCAAAATTCCTAATATCAATTGTTTCATACGCCTGTTCTCCTCTATATATCAAAATAAGTCAAGAACTCTGTTCTTCACATCATTCCTGACTTGATTTTTCGTTATTATTTACTGTTTAGTATATCTGTTAATTTTGCAAATTCTTCCAGCGTAAACGCTTCACCTCTTACGCTTTCTGATTTGCCCATTGAAACAAGTGCCTCTGTAACCTGTTCCCTTGTAAAATTTAATTCCGGTGAATTTTTCAATCCGTTAGCCAATGTTTTACGTCTTTGGTTAAATGAAGCACGTATAATCTTAAACATTAATTTCTCATTGCTTACTTTTACCTGAGTATCTTTGTGTCTTGTAAGTTTTATAACTGCAGAATCTACATTTGGCTTTGGCATAAAACATGATGCCGGAACCTTTAGCACTATATCTGCTGTTGCATAATACTGAACGGCTAATGATAAAGCTCCATAGTCCTTTGAACCGGGACCTGTTTTCATTCTGTCCGCGACTTCCTTTTGAACCATAATTGTAATGCTGTCAATTGGCACTCCACTTTCAAATAATCCCATTATGATAGGAGTTGTTATATAATAAGGCAAATTTGCAACAACCTTAATTGGCTTTCCGTCATTTCTTTCTTCTGCCAATTTCTTAATATCCACTTTTAAGACGTCTTCATTAATCACTTCTACGTTATTATATTCGCTTAAAGTATCCTGAAGTATCGGAATAAGTGACTTATCAATTTCCACTGCAACTACTTCTCTTGCATTTTCGCACAAATACTGTGTCATTGTTCCTATTCCCGGACCAATTTCTAATACAAAATCTTCTTTTGTAATATTTGCAGCACTTACAATATTTTCTAATATATTAGAATCAATTAAAAAATTCTGTCCGAATCTCTTTTGAAATGCAAATCCGTATTTATTTATTACTTCTAATGTTGCTTTCGGGCTTCCTAAATATGCCATTCTGTTTCCTCATTTTCTATATTAATCTGTCTACATCATCTAATCCGATTCCATATATTTTCTTTGCATTATTGCTTGTTATCTCTACAACTTCGTCAGGAGTTATTCCCTTTATTTCAGAAATTGCACTAACAATATACGGAATATTCAATGATGAATTTCTCTTGCCTCTGTTTGGTTCAGGTGATAAATATGGGCAGTCTGTTTCTAACACTAAATTTTCCATTGGAGCATATTCAACTACTTCACGTAATTTTCTCGCATTCTTAAATGTTATTACTCCTCCGATTCCCAGATAGAATCCCATATCAATGTATTCACGTGCCATTTCTTTTTCATATGAAAAGCAATGAACGATTCCTCCGATTTCTTCTGCCTTCGAAGCTTTCATAACATCTAAAGTATCTTTAGCTGCCTCTCTGCTATGAACAATTATCGGAAGCTCTGCTTCTCTTGCAAGTTCCATCTGCTTTTCAAACCAGGCAATCTGTTCATCTCTGTTATCATTCCAATGATAATCCAGTCCTATTTCTCCCACTGCAACAATCTTAGGTTTATAAATTGCGTGTTTCAACCAGTCAAAATCCTCATCTGTAAGACTTGCAACTTCGTCGGGATGAACTCCAAGCGCCCCATATACATTAGGGAATCTTCTTGTAAGACCAACTGTTGTTTTGCATGATGCAATGCTTGCTCCCACATTTACAATATATTCAATTCCTCTGTTTTGCATAGAATCTAATAGTTTTTCTCTATCTTTATCAAATGCTTCGTCATCATAATGTGCGTGTGTATCAATTATCATGATTCTTCCTCCACTCGTTGATTATCTTCAATTTATAATCATAATTTTGCAATCGTCATTTGCAGTGTCTCTCTAAAAAATCTGCAATCACCAAATTGAGGGGCTTTTGACCCCAACATTATATTTATAAAATCCATCTTTTTCCCGTAACATATCCTCACTCATTATACTCGAATAAAGAGTTGCTTGCAACACTTGTGACACTTACAATCATATTTCAAAACCAATCCTGATTAAAATAATTTTCATCTTATATACAAAGACCTTTGACGTACTTTTATTAAATTAAACCGGATTATGCATCGCCTCTTAATTTAATAATTTCCGTCAAAGGTCTCTTTTAATTTACTTTATTATTCATCATCGCCAGGTCTTTGTGTCCACCAGCAGGCTACTCCTGCTGCAACACATACAACAGCTAAAATAATAGCTACTATATTCATTGCCATAACACACACCTCCTATTACAAAAGATTTTATCTATGTAATAGTCAGCACTCTCTTTTTGCCATCCTGGTTGTGTATATAAACTATATTGTAATTCTTCCGTTTATTAAAAGTATATAAACCTGAAACACTCTTTACACTAACTCCTCCCGGAAATAAATTGTGTGAAAATATTGCTCCATAAATAAACGGTTGCTGATGTCTGTTTCTTGATTTTGCTTCTTTTGAAGTTCCATCTACAGTTCTTTTAATCTGTATTTGTGCATTTTTTTCAGAACACAGACATTCACTTTTAACTCTTTTTGCTTCCTGCTTAATACTTTCTGTATGAGCATAATCATTCTGATTTGCAAATACTGTGACAGCATAAGAAGAATAGCCTGAGCTAAAAATAATTGACAATAAAATGGCAATTGCAAATATTCTGTTTTTAATCCATTTATTTACTGTCATAACCTGCTCCCTTAAATACATCTTAAATAAACTTTCCAACAAATATTATTTTGTCGTTAAATACAATCTGACAAACAACTTGAATAATTTTCTTTTATTCAACCATTAAACATATTCTATTATATTTTAACAGATTTCACTTCCTGCAGGCATATCTTTGTCTAATGTCATTACTGAAAGGTTTCCATCATCATCTGCTGCTGCAAGAATCATTCCCTGTGATTCTACGCCACAAAGCTTGCAAGGTTTTAAATTTGTAATAACTGCAACCTTCTTACCAACCATTTCTTCCGGTTTGTAATATTTTGCAATACCTGATACAATCTGTCGTACTTCATTTCCAATACGAATCTGTGAAACTAAAAGTTTCTTTGCCTTTGGAACCGGCTCGCATTTTAATACTTCACCAACACGAATCTGTACTTTATCAAAATCATCAATTGTGATTTCTTCTTTTGGTTCAACTTCCGGATATTTTTCTTCCGGTGCTGCTTCTGCTTTCTGTTTTGCCTGAATTTCTTCTACCTTTGGCATTACATCTTTAATGTCTAATCTTGCAAATAAGATTTCCGGTTTTTCTGTAACCTTATTTCCTGATGGATATTTTCCAAATTCAGTCATATCATCAAATGCTCTTGCCTGTGTGTTTAACTGTTCAAGAATCTTCTTTGATGTTTCAGGCATGAATGGCTCTAAAAGACTTGCTCCTATTGTAATACTTTCAATTAAATTGTAAAGAACTGTTTCAAGTCTTGCCTTCTTTTCTTCATCCTTTGCTAATGCCCAAGGCATTGTTTCATCAATGTATTTATTGCATCTCTTAAACATTGTGAAGATTTCAGTAATTGCATCCGCAACCCTTAAATCGTCCATTTTATTAGATGCCTTAACCTGAGTTTCAAGAACAACTTTCTTTAAGTCTTCATCAACTTCTTCTGCAACACCTGCGTTATTTACAACACCGCCAAAGTATTTATTTGACATTGAAATTGTTCTGTTTACAAGATTTCCAAGTGTGTTTGCAAGGTCAGAATTCATTCTTTCAACCATTAATTCCCAAGTAATTGTTCCATCGTTTTCAAATGGCATTTCATGAAGAACGAAGTATCTTACTGCATCTACTCCAAATAAGCTTGCAAGGTCATCAGCATAAATGATGTTTCCTTTTGACTTGCTCATTTTTTCTCCACCCTGAAGTAACCATGGATGTCCAAATATCTGCTTTGGAAGTGGAACGTCTAATGCCATTAACATAATTGGCCAGTAAATTGTATGGAATCTTAAGATATCTTTTCCAATTAAGTGAAGGTCTGCAGGCCAATACTTCTTATATAATTCACCGTGATTTCCATCTACATCGTATCCAAGTCCTGTAATATAGTTTGATAACGCATCAATCCATACATAAATAACATGCTTTGGATCAAAGTCTACAGGAACACCCCATTTAAATGATGTTCTTGATACGCATAAATCCTGAAGACCCGGAAGAAGGAAATTGTTCATCATTTCATTTTTTCTTGATTCCGGCTGAATAAATTCAGGATGAGTATTTATATGTTCAATCAATCTGTCCGCATATTTGCTCATTCTAAAGAAATATGCTTCTTCCTTTGCAGGTGTACATTCTCTTCCACAGTCAGGACATTTGCCATCTACTAACTGTGATGTTGTAAAGAATGATTCACATGGTGTACAATACATTCCTTCGTATTCACCTTTGTAAATATCACCCTGATCATATAATTTTTTGAAAATCTTCTGAACCTGTTTTTCGTGGTCTTCATCTGTTGTTCTGATAAATTTATCATAAGATGTTCCTACCAAATCCCAAATTCGTCTGATTTCTCCTGATACTTCATCTACAAATTCCTTTGGTGTTACACCTTTTTCTGCTGCCTTTAATTCAACCTTCTGTCCATGTTCATCTGTTCCTGTCTGGAATCTTACATCATAACCCTGCTGTCTCTTATAACGTACAATGCTGTCTGCAAGGATTGCTTCGTATGTGTTTCCAATATGTGGCTTACCTGATGTGTAAGCAATGGCTGTTGTCAAATAATATGGTTTCTTTTCCATTTCAAATAAACTCCTTTTTTATTTATTCTAAAAACTCCCGAATATAGTTTCATAGGAATTGACAAAATCAACGAAAGTACAATTACGTTGCCTGTCGCCCGTAGTGGTACTAAATTAAAATAAGCACTCTCTTCTTTATGCAAAGACGAGAGTGCTTTAACTTCGTGGTACCACTTTACTTTATTCAGATATTAGTATCATTAATTACTGTATTCAAATACTATTCTTAATCCACTAACAAAACTATATCCAAATCTCATTTCACTTTAACGGGTGTATCCGTCACAGGTTTACTTTATGCTCGCCCATGCCGCTCCAAGTCCATCTTCCATAGTTCAACCTGTTGTCTGCTTTCACCTAATCAGACTCTCTGTAAACTGTATTCCCATGTACTCTTCTCTTCATTGCGTTTAATTATGCCAATTACTATGAGTGTATTATTTTTATGTTTATTTGTCAATATTGAAAGCTGAATTGTCTATATTTCCAACCACTCTTTCAACCTCTGCCTCGTCAATCCCTTTGCATCACCCATTACAATCAAAGAAATGTTTTGATTTCTGAATATAACATTTGATACTTCTCTCAAACGATAATAATCTATTTTTTTATTTTCCTTAATTTTTTCTTTGATTGTTAATAATTCTTTTTTCTTTATGAAATCATATCCCATCTGAAAGTTTAATTCATTGGAGTCTTCTAGCCAAAACCATAGGTTGTCCGTGAAAAAAGTCATATTCATATCTATATCCCTTTGCGATATATTTTCTCTTAGATTTTTTATAATCCACATAATTTTTTGCAAACCTGCTTGTAAGTTCTTTTTTTCGATAGAAAAAAAGATTGATAAAACTGCTGCATCATTATAAATTTCCACATACGAATATATATCATATACTAGCCCCATCTTTTCACGTATCTCTTTTTGCAATCGAGAGCCATCACCACCACCTATAATACTATTTAAAAACAGAAGTTCATTTTCTCTAATTAATTTTAAATTCACATCAAACGATAACTGAACATCTAATATATTCCACGAAGAATATTCTTTCACAACTATATTAGGTTCTCTTTGAAATTGTACCTCTAAAATATTTTTATCAATATAATTTTTTTCGTTATCATTAATTGGAATTCTTTCAAACTGCTTAGTAATTGATTCAATATCATCTTCTTCAACAGCTCCTGTAATAACAAAAACGATATTTTCCTTGCAAAATATATCCTTTTTATATTTTACTAATTCCTCTAAACTGATTTTTTTTATAACTCGTTCTTCTCCTAGTATTGATTGCGATAATGAATGTTCTTTCCAAATTGCTTTATCCGAAATCTGCTGTAGTTCCTCTTCATCCTCTTTTTCATATATTTCATTGAGAACAATCTTTTTTTCACTTTCCAGCTGCTCATCTGTCCAATTAAATGTAGTTAAGATTTTTTTAAAAAGCAACAAACTCTTTTTCAAATATTGGGGTCTGACTTTCATTCTGTAATTCATCATCTCTTTGTATGTTGTACCTTGCAAAGAGCTTCCCATACATTCTGTCTCTTGATATATCTCTTCTTGAGACATTTCACCAAGTTGTCTAAAATGTATATGTTCAAGCAAATGTGTAATTCCATTATTTCTTTTGGTTTCATATCTCGAACCTGCTTTCACATATAATCCAATTTCAACTGATTTTGCATATTGAATTGGATAAAATATAAATGTTAATCCATTTGACAATTTGCTTACTCGCATGTATCTTTTCTCCCTTACTAAACTAAGTTATATAAAACAGTATATATGTTTATTTTGGTAAATTCTGTTTTTTCATGCATCAATATTTCTTCTCCTCATATATGTCTAGAAATATATAATTATATTTTCTTTATTAGTTAGTCAGCTCATTTAAACTTTTAAATAAGTATTTTTCTTTATTGCCTTCACTCATTATTATATTTGTTCCTAATGTATTGTTAATTACAGACGTAGAAACATAATGTTTATATTTACTTCCGTCCTTTGTCGTTACAATAATATTAATATCTACACTTTTATCTTCTCTTTCAAAATACTTGTACTCAATATTTGTAGTCTTTTTTCCATATCTTTTTTTAATTTGTTTTTTTATTAAATTTTTTACATCATCAGCTTTAGAAATTTTGCTAAATTTTTCTTCCGATAATGTCTTAACATCATAGTCCTGACACATTTCTTTCTTGCCATTCCATTTAATATGATACTTTTGCTGAGACAAACTCATCCATTCATTAAATTCCGGCTGTAGCACAGAATATGAATAATCATATGCATATAATTCTTCGTTTTCTAAAAATAAATTTATCTTATTTTGTTCAAAAACCTTTACTGCCTTATTTTCTTTTACTTTATATATTTCTGTATACATACTGTCATTCTGCCTTAATTGTGCAACATTAAAAATAATATAGTTTTTATTTTTTATAAACAACTCAATTGTTGTATCTTCTGTTGCAACAAATTCATCCGACAGTTTTTGACTATTTTTTCCACTTAAAAACCATAATTCAAATTTATTTTCTTTTTTCTCCTCTTTATTAGCTAAAATAAAAGCTTCTTTTTCGCCGTCGTTATCATAATCCTCAACAATCATTTTATATATATCTTTATCAGTCAGTTTCTTAATCTCATCTTTATAATAATCTGTTGACGTTTTTATTTTTTCTTTTTTAGTTGTGATATTTTCTGATGTGTCGCAACCAACTAAGACTATTATTGATATAGTCATTATAGTTAATATTTTCTTCATATTAGTCTCCGTTTCTTTCTATAAACATATTAATTATGTATACATTATGCATTTTCAATTGTACTTCCATTTCTGCATGTAACCTTTGTAAACTGATTGTTTGCATCATATTCTTTCTGTACTGTCGATGTTTCACCTATCTAAAAAATCCTTAAGCATTAACCTTCCGATAAGTGAAATTCTATATGAAACACTTGGTCATGCTTAAGGATTATGTTTTAATATTATTCCCTATTTCCCAACGCTATAGCACACGAATATCACATTATAAAATTTGTATTTCTACTCATCACTATCCTCTTCCATCTCATCCATTTCTTCTATTTTTTTTATTGCATCATCAATTGTATAAATAACTGACCTTGCAGTTTCCTTTTCTTTATATTCTAATAATATACTAATTATCATATCTCTATTGCTCTCATTTGCAATATCTTTCAAACTGTTTACTACTGCGCATTTATTAGAATATTTTTTTGAATTTGTCATTGATAACAGTTTGCCAAAATATTCTTTTTGACCTAAGTTATATAAAACAGTATATATGTTTATTTTGGTAAATTCTGTTTTTTCATGCATCAACATTTCTTCCAAAAATTTTATTAATTCATTTTCTTTGTGAATCTTAACCGCTATATCTCCTAATGATATTATTGCGTATCCTCTTACATAACCGCTTGTATCTTTTTTTGCTATTTTTTTTAGTATATTGTAAGTTGTAACCGATTCACTTATGCCCAACGAATCACATGCTTCAGTTCTTACCAGCCATTCCTTATCATTAGTTAAGCGTAATAATATTTCTTCTCCTTTTTCATCACTTGAGTCGACTAAAATTCTTGCAACAAGAGCTCTAATAGTCAGTTCTTTATCATACGATAATTCCTTTAATATCCTATAATCATCTTCATCGAATTCCTCCTCATATGCTTTATCATCTAACCGTGCCAATACTTTTATTTTTTCTTTATATTTCATCCTTTATCCTCCTGTAAATGTATATATTTTCCAACAGGTTAATGTAATTTTATAGTTCTCTATCCCAAAACAAGTCGTTTTTTAAATCGTTTATTAACTCTTCTATCGAGCTAATTACAATTCTTTTATTCTCATTACTTCTACGTTCCTTTAATACCCTAAGTATTTCATCTTTATTATTTTCACTTGCAATATAATCCAGACTATTTATTACTGAAATCCTATTTATATAATTTTTTTCATTAATCATTTCCAATAAATTATATAAATAATTTTCTTTTCCAATAACGTATAACGATGTGTATATACATATTTTTATAAATGGCTTTTCCTTGTTTTTTATTTTTCCTTCTAAAAATTCTACAAGTTCATTTTCTTTATGTAACCTACGTGCAACATCTTCCAATGATCGTATTACATAGCCCCTTACATTATCTGCTTTATCTATTTGAGCAATTTTTTTTAATGTCTCATATTCCACTAAAGTTTTACCAATACATAATGAGTCACATGCTTCAGCTCTTACTGATGAATCATTATCACCAGTCAATCGTAACAATATTTTTACACCTTTATCAGTATCAGAATGAATTAACATCTCTGCAACTTTTTCTCTTATACCATTTTCTTCATCCCATGATAATTTATCTAATACTTGCAATTCATATTCATTAAAGTTTCTTTCCTCTATATTTTTTTCTATCTTCTCCAACAAATCATATTTTTCCTTGTTTTTTATGTATATATAATCTCCTACAATTATATCTGCATATTCTTTAGCCTGTCTCTCTTCTCCTATTTCTGTTAATTTCATTTGATTTATCCATTGAAAATAATGCGTCAATTCATGAGCCATAACATGACAATATGATATTAATACATTCCTCCTTCCTCTTTTTATTTTTTCTTTACAATAATCTCCTACTGAAATTCTTATAAATGGTTCTTCAAGTTTATCATAGGGACCCCAAAAAGTACCATCTACCAATTCACCATCTATAGCCTTGATTTTCATTTTAGATTTTACATATACATTTACTCTATACGGAAAGCTATATTCTTTCCTTAAGTGTTTTGCAAAATCCTTTAATGCTAATTTAACTTCTTCATCAACATTAACATCAAATCTCAATCTTAAACCATTGCGTATATTATTACCTTTATAAACTTTTTCCCAATTGTCGCAATTCCATATATTCATATTATTTTCTTCCTTTATATTTATTATGACCTCTACCTGGTGTATGTTTTTTTGGTTTAGCTGGCATATTATTCCTCTTATTGTTTTTAGGTTTGTAGTTTTCTTTTGTTCTATTCTTATTTTTATTTTCTCGCCCTTGCTTCTTTTGATTATTTCTACCATATGGATCTGTATTATATTCTTTTGTTTTATGTCTTTTTGCCGACACAACATCAATAGCTTCTTTTGTTACTACAATAGATACTACTGCACTTATAAAATAATATTCAACTAATGGAATCGCTACTACAAAATGTCCACTCGGATCTACATAATTAATAGGATTTCCTCCACAATACGCGTACAAATTCCATGTTTCATAACTATCTATTTCTCCCCTGTAACTGTCCTGCGTAATAAATGTAGCTGTATCAGGGTTATAATATCTTGAATTAAAATAATAAAGTCCTGTTAATTCATCATATACTCCTGATGTGTAGCATATTTCATTATAGAAATTTAAATTTCCGACCTTTGTTGTTTTTCCATAATCTCCATATTTGTAACTTGCTATCGCCTGTCCATTTTCATCTATTATATTGGATACACTTGTACGTATATCTTTGTTGTAAAAATATGAATGCTCATTTTCATTTTCACAACGTATTGTCGCAATAATATTATTCTGTGGTCCTATTATATTATGGCTCGTAATATTTTCGCTTTCATCTGTTGTGTATAACACAACTTCTCCCTGATAAAAATAGTTAGTTACTGCACCATTATCATTTTTGGAAATTCTTTTTCCGTCATAATCATATGTATTTTCCTGTGTATACTTTATTTTTCCACTTGTACTTCCATTTCTGCATGTAACCTTTGTTAACTGATTGTTTGCATCATATTCTTTCTGTACTGTCGATGTTTCACCTATCTAAAAAATCCTTAAGCATTAACCTTCCGATAAGTGAAATTCTATATGAAACACCTGGTTATGGTTATGCTTAAGGATTATGTTTTAATATTATTCCCTATTTCCCAACGCTATAGCACACGAATATCACATTATAAAATTTGTATTTCTACTCATCACTATCCTCTTCCATCTCATCCATTTCTTCTATTTCTTTAATTGCATCATTAATTGTATAAATAACCGACATTGCTGTTTCCTTTTTCTTATGCTCCAATAGCACATTAATTATCATATCTCTATTGCTCTCATTTGCAATATATTTCAAACAATTTACTACTGCACCTCTGTTTGTATATTTTTTCGAGTTTATCATTGATAACAGTTTGCCAAAATATTCTTTGCGACCTAAGTTATATAAAACAGTACATATATTTATTTTTGTAAATTGTACTTTTTCATGTTTCAATCTGTCTTCTAGATATTCTAGTAATTCATCTTCTTTATTAATCTTATCCGCTATATCTCCTAATGACAATATTGCATATCCTCTTACGTAACCACTCGTATCCTTTTTTGCTATTTTTTTTAGCAGATTGTAAGTTGTAACAGATTCGCTTATACATAATGAGTCGCAGGCATCCGCTCTTACCAGCCACTCCTTATCATTAGTTAGGCGTAACAATATTTCTTCTCCTTTTTCATTACTTGATTCAACTAAAATTTCCGCAACAAGATCTCTAATCATAACTTCTTTATCATAAGATAATTCATTTAATATTTTGTAATCATTTTCATCCAGTTCTTCCTCATATGATTTTTCCTCTATTTGTCTCAATATTTTTTCTTTTTCTCTAAATTTCATTTTTCTCCTCCTGTAAATGTGTATAAAAAACATATAATACTATTTTCAAATTCATATAAAACTGTAAATTGTTTCTTTCTAAATTTAATATACTTATAGCATTTTACATTTCCTTAAGCCATATTATTTATGTTTACTTTTTCCTTTGTTTTTGCTTTTGTTTTTACTTTTTTTCTTCCCTCTGGTTTTTTGCTTATTTATTTCTTGATATGCTTTCAAATGACTTCTTATCTTCTGTTTTTCCTTCTTAGTAGTTGTTGGATCTTTTAATCTTCCAAGAAGTTCTTCATTTGGAATACCAATTAAATCCGTCTCTTTCACGTTCTCGTTTCCTTTTGTTCTAACCGGATTTATATCCACCAAACTTTTCTTTGGTACTATTTCTGTTTTCACCTTTACTCTTACTTTTGTTTCAGAAATATTTCTTACCTTATATGCTTCATATGCCTTACCGCCCAAATATATTATACTTCCAGCCGTTATCGCCCCTGCTATTGTTAACGTTATCCATCCGGTTGGATTCCACACATTAGCAACTCCATAACCATAAAGCGGTACTGCTATTGCATTATGTCCGCTCGGGTCTACATAATTAATAGGATTTCCTCCACAATACGCGTACAAATTCCATGTTTCATAACTATCTATTTCTCCCCTGTAACTGTCCTGCGTAATAAATGTAGCTGTATCAGGGTTATAATATCTTGAATTAAAATAATAAAGTCCTGTTAATTCATCATATACTCCTGATGTGTAGCATATTTCATTATAGAAATTTAAATTTCCGACCTTTGTTGTTTTTCCATAATCTCCATATTTGTAACTTGCTATCGCTTGTCCGTTTTCATCTATTATATTGGATACACTTGTACGTATATCTTTGTTGTAAAAGTATGAATGCTCACCCTCATTTTCATAACGTATTGTCGCAATAATATTATTCTGAGGTCCTATAATATTATGACTTGTAACATTTCCACTTTCATCCGTTGTATATAATACAACCTCTCCCTGATAAAAATAATTAGTTACTGTTCCATTATCATTTTTTTCAATTCTTTTTCCGTCATAATTATATGCATTTTCCTGTGTATACCTTATTTCTCCATTTGTATTTCCATTTCTACATATAACCTTTGTCAACTGATTGTTTACATCATATTCTTTCTGTACTGTCTCAGTTACTGTCGATGTTTCACCTATCTAAAAAAATCCTTAAGCATTAACCTTTCCGATAAGTGAGATTCTATATGACACACCTGGTTATGCTTAAGGATTATGTTTTAATGTTATTCACAATACAATCTTTAGTATTTAATTTTCAATTATTTTACTTAATCATAAATATTTATATATTCTGTACTTGCCCATCCCCATGTTCCTGTTTTTGTTCTTTGCAAATAATACCATCTACCACTTGGACATTCCCTATTAGATTTAGTTAAATTAACTTTTACTTTTTCCTTATTATACATTCTTTCAAGTATTGTGTTGCTTGCTCCCGGTCCTGTTCTCAATGCTATTCCGTTTCCCACAACTACTCCACCAATATAACTTGCAGTTGAATATTGAATATCAATCATATTTATTTCTTGCTGCATATCAATTTGAATAGTAGCTTCAACTATTTCATCATTTATGCCAGTCTCATCAACGCAATTTGCCATAACATTATTTGTCATCATAACTGCAGCTCCACACCATATGCATAATGCCCATTTAATCATTTTTTTCTTCATTTTCTTACCTCTCCTTTTTCTTATATAATTGAAATTAATAATTTCAATTTATCTCTACACTTACCCTTTTCAAACCAATTTCCTTATACTGCTTTTCTCTTATTTTGCTCTTTGTCTTATATTGTTTTTCAGTATATATTGCAACATCAATTATTTTCTTTTCTTTACAATTGAATCTGATTTGCACCACTTCACCATTGCTCTTTTCAAAATAATAGCTCATTATGCCTGCCTGAACTTTTTTATTTTCAGTTAAAGTATATTCGTAATGATATTTCGAATCTACATCTGCAATTTTTGCTTCCTCAACAATATTTTTCTTAACTGATTTTGCGCATTCTTTAAATAAATTTTCATCCACTTTTTGATCAGTATTTTCGTTTTCATATGTATCATTATGGATGTATTCTAACTTTTTATTTTTCGCATCTATGTTAACTATTATGCTATTGTTCTTTTGAAAATGTATCTCATAACCGGAATCCTCATTTACATTTGCTTCCACATCATATTTGCTTGTATCAATATCGTAAATGTTTTTCGCATATTCAGCTGCCAATTCTATTACTTCTTCTTTAGTCATTTCATTTCTGTTAATTATTTTTTTATCATTTTCAGCTAACTGTTCATTAGATACATTTTCATCATAATTTTCCTGTGTTCCTCTATGCTCTTGTCTTAAACTGTAATCCTCCTTATATCCATAATCAATTATTTGTAAAATCTGTTCGTCTGTCATTTCTTCTTTAGGTATTACATAAGTTCTTGTTGTTGTTACAAATGTAATCTGTCCTTCTATTGCATCGCCTTCATTATCTACTACAGAAAGTTTACCTTCAGGAAATCTTCCTTCTTTTTCATATTGTTCTCTCAACACATCCATTCTTTCCCACTCAGAATCTGTAAGTTTTCTAGAATAAGAATCTTTTTCTGCATTTGATTTGTCCATATCAACAACTAATTGCTTTTTTTCTTTTTTTGACATATCATTCATTCGTTTTGAAATTACATTAATTGTCGCTCCTACTGCAATTGACATTATAAGCACTAATATTGCTGCAATAACAAATGTCAATCTGATTTTTAGTTTATGTTTTCCCTCAACCTGGTTTTCTGGTAATTCATCCAAAATTTTCTGTACTTTTTCTTCATAAGTTTTCGGCACCTCTATTCTTTCATTTTTAGCCATCTCAAATATTTTCTTATCAACTTTATTCATCTCTACCTCTTTGCACTTTCATCTCAGTAAAATCCTCTAAATACTTCTAAATAAAAATTTATCTTTATACTATAAAAGTAATCTAAGTTTTTCCCTTGCTCTACTCAATCTGGATTTTACTGTCCCTCCTGACACTTCTAAAATTTGCGATATTTCTTTTATCGTAAATCTTTCATAATAATACAAAATAACTACTTCTCTAAATTCAGCCGGAAGACTCATTACTAATTGTTTAAGCTCGAAATCAGTCATATAATACTCATTTTCAAATGCACTCTCTGTATCTGTTAAAATTTCTCTATTTCTTTTTGATAGCATTCTTTTAGCTTCATTTGACAAAATAGACATAATCCACTGCTTAAACTTTCTTCTATTTTTTAATTTATTCAGATTTTCGTATGCTTTCCTTATAGTTTCTGAAACAACATCCTCTGCATCTGTTTCATTTCTTACTATGCTTAAAGCAAACCTATACATCTGCCCTTCATATTTTTTATCGATCCGGCAAAATCATCTTTTGTCATTTTGTTACCTCTGTTTTTTCTTTTTTGAGACGTCTCTATATATTAGACACTTGAATCACCGAAATGGTTCCCGTAAATTTTTAGTTTTTTTTCACACTCTCCGCTACCTTAACCAATTCTTCTTTGGTAACTCCGATTCCATCTAATCCTATAAAATAATCATCCTCTTTCCATAACAACTTATTTGTATTTCCAATTTCCTCATACTCTTTTTCAACATACATAGCTTTCTTTCCATTGATGTCCAAATATTCTACTTTTGCGTTTTCCGTATCTATTGAATATGTTGTAGTATCAATATTCTGCCCAAGTGTAATACTATTGTCATTTCCGTCTGCATATTCTATGTATCTTGATAGCGTGCTACACGATAACGTTAATGCACTAAATCCTTCTGGCAAATATGTTACATTGTATTCTTCCGTCCATTCAATATCAAACTTGTCCTTATTTAACCATGAGTTATTTTCTTTATTAGCATCATTAGACTGAATCTGTGTAGCTATTTTTGACTCCTTAACAAGAAATCCTAAAGTTGCGCTTCTCATAGCCGGTACCGATACAACAGATACATTAAATACAATCATAACTGCTGCAACAACTACCGCTGCCTTGTAAAACAGGGGAATTCCGTTCCTTTTTTCTTTACTTTTATTGAATTGCACATTTTGATTATCAGTAAACAAATCATCAATAAACTTTGTATAATTTTCAGGTAGCGGCTCCCCACTCTGTTTATTTAACTGATTTGCTTCCTCAATGATTTTTTCACCTTTTTCTTCAACATACGTTGAAGATGCTTTTTTTAATAATTGTTCAAACTCTCTTTCATTTTTCATCTTCATTACTCTATCTCCATCTCTTTTTTAATAATCTTGAAAAGACGCTTTTTTGCTCTTCCCACATATACATGAACCTGTTCCTGCTTTATATGAAACATCTCACTTATTTCTTTTTCACTCATATTCCACAAGTACTTATACACAATCAACTCCGCATCCCTTTGTGACAATTTATCCATATATTTTTTCAAATTGTCCTGCAATTCTTTTCTTGCATAAATTATTTCCGGATATTTGCTTTCATCGTCATCAGGTATTTTTTCGATTTCATTATCTTCAAATCCCAAGTTTACATGTGCATTTTCGCGTTTTTGCTTTCTTGTATAATCAATTGAAATATTTCTGATTATACTGATGAGATAAAACGCAATCTGAGGTTCCTCAAGTTTTCGTATCTCTTCATAATTATTAAACACTTTTATAAATGCTTCGCTTACCATATCATCGGCTATGTGATAATCTCCCACTATCTCATGGGCCCTAGCCCTCATAATACGGTAATACTTTTCATACCAACCGGTTATCTCCCTTTTCTTTTTTTCATTGTTAATCTTCAATTGCGCAATTCCTTTTTCACTAGTAAAATTTCTCCCCTATATTATAAACGATATTTGAACACAAAACCGAACACATTTTAATGAAAAATTTTATAAATTTCACTAAAATATGTTCGGTTCTCATTTTTCTTTATTTATTACATCTAATCAACTTAGACCATTCTCCAAAGTTCTTTTTCCCATCAATTATCTTATAAGCCCTAACTTTTAAGTAATAAGTTTTATTGGCATTCACTTTTCTTATGACACCTTTATTTTTCTTTACATTAACTGTTTTCTTACTTTTCGTTAATTTTTTATTTTCTCCAACTTTTATCACATAGCCATCTGCATTTTTAACTTTTTTCCATGTAATATTTAATTTTTTATTTTTTAACGTAGCTTTAACATTTCTAGTTTTATTAATCTTTACACTTATAGGTTTAGTCAATTTTATCATTACAGATGAATCTGAAAATTCTACTGTAAAATAACTTTCTCCCTCTGGTAAAGTCTTAACATATTCTTCTTTTAATGCTATCTTCATAACATCCGATATAGTTGATACTGTATAATTAGATTCATCAACTTTTATTCCTTTGTATGTCAATTGATTAAATAAATCTGCATAAAATGTGTGTGAAAATGTATTTGATTCCAATAATGCTTCGGCATTTCCACTTCCGTTCCATTTTGAAAAAGAAAAGCTTGCATCCTTAAAGTCAATTTTATGTGTCACAACATAAAGTCTAATAGGAATAATCGCCTTAGCAAATACAGCTTTAAATGAGTACATTCCATCCTGCAAACTTTTTAGATAACTTTCATTTAAACTAATAACAACATTTCCATTCTGTTCTGCTACAGAAAAATGACTATTTGAAACTGTATTCTTATTACATTCCAAATATTCAAATTCATTATATTTAGCAACATCCGAACCTTTTGTCAAATAATCGTTGCCTATTGTTACAGTTGCATTTCCATTTCCGTTCCATGTTCCAAACATTAAATATCCATCTTGATATGTAACCTTTGTAGTATTTCCATATACATTAAGACACATCATTGTCAAAACAGATACCATTAATAATATTAAAGCCTTACCTCTTACCTTCTTTGACATAATTATTGTCTCCTCTCTCTATTATTATTTCACATTATTTAGTTACTCAAAAATATCATATAAATCTTTTATAGTTTTACTTATTCCTGGTTATGCTATATTTTATTTTATCATCATATTAATTTCATTAACCATTTCTCCAAGCCCATTGTTGTTTTGTTCTTTTGTTAGTTCTTTAATATAATTCTGTGGATTAATTGTTTTTCCATTATATGATACTTCACATATTTTGAAATTTCTCAAATCCATGCCAAGCATATATTTCTCATAATCCAATTCTTCTTTATCGCTATAGTAGTTTTTCTTTTCCAACTTATCATAAAATTCATCATGTACAAATTCGATGTTTTTTACTGTTGATGAAAGTTCTATCTTTTGCAACTCACTACAATTAATATTCCACACTTTTGTTCCCACTTCATACATTCCATAAAGAAATGCTGATGACTCTACTGTTTCACATCCCTGCTCAACTTTAACTTCTTTTCGTCTTGATGGAATTCTTATAAGCTTCTTTCCATCTTTTGAATAAATTACACCATTTATTGATTTGTAATTAGGGTCATTTTCCATTACTTCGAAATTGTTTGTCGGAATTGAAGTTATTACATCTATATTTAATGGAGTATTAAATTTTACTGTTTCGATTTTTCTATTATGCTCAATTCTTGTTAACGCTCTATCTGTATAATATTTTGCAACATCACTTCCTAAGCATTCAAAGTTTCCCGGCATAGTAACTTCAGTAAGATTTACACATCCCCTTACTATATTTGCCGCAATCTTTTCTACACTTGCCGGAATTACTATTTTTTCTATTCCGGTTGCTGCAAATGCATATTTCCCTATTTCTTTAACCGTACTTGGAATATTTATTTCTTTTAAATTTTCGCTTCCGCTGAATGCCGCTTGTGGAATCTGTTCAATTCCTTCTTCAATATTTACTTTGCTTAAACTATCAATTTCTGAAAAATTAGGAATTTTTCCCTGTCCCTTTATATTCATTACTCCATTTTTTAATGTAATCTTTCCGCCTTTAATTGGCATGTTTATGTATTTTGTTTTTGTAAAATTAATTGCATCTTCTTCTAACTCTACAACTGATTTAAATTTAACATTTTTAACTTCAGATTCATTAAATGCATGGCATCCGATTTTATTTAATGTCTTTGGAAATTCTATTTTTTTGATTCCTTTAACAAATCTAAATGCATCATCACAGACAGATTTTACACCTTCTTTGATAATTACTTTCTTTATCTTTCCACTATATTTTCCTGCATCAAATGTCATACTTTCCGGCATTTTTCCCTTACCATATATAGTGAGAACACCTTTTTTAAGTTTCCATTTAACTTTATTCTTTTTATTATTTTGCTTAATATTTTTTGTAGCATTAGCTCGTTTTGCAGCATATACATTTGTTGGTGCATTATAGGCACTCAAACATGATAGCATCATAGCTGCCACTAACATTATTGTGATAAATTTCGATATTCTTTTGCTCATAGAATTACCTCCCACAAGATTGTAATTTCATAATTAACAACTTTTTACTGATTTGACTTAATAGTGTTGTTTAATTCATCAGTCAAATCAAGCACACCATTATTTCTTGTTTTACCAAAAATCTGTTTAATAAACGTTTGTGGTTTTACCGTTCTTCCTTTATAAGTTATTTCCTGCAAATTAAAATCTCTCATACTTAAAGTTTCTATTGTTTCCAGATAATCTCCCATTTTGTTACACTGCTTTTTTTCTGTCCTATCATAATAATTATCTGTTTCAAGACAAATCTGCTTAACTGAATTTGCAAGTTCTATTTTTGTCAAATTACTACATCTTAAAAACCACTCATCGCCATCGCTTTCATACAATCCATAAAGAAACGCTGATGATGCTACATATTCACATCCATCTTCAACTTTTAGTTCTGTTCTCTTTGATGGCACTCTTACTAAATTTCTTCCGTCTTTTGAATATATTACTCCATTTATCACTTTATAATTCGGGTCATTTTTTACTACAACGAAATTATTTGTGTCAATACCTGATATAACATCTAAATTCAATGGTGTATTAAATTTTACAACATCCACATTTGTATCTCTCTTATCAATTACATTTCTCATTGGAGTTGATTCTTCACCATCCCTGGCTATAAACTCAAATTCACCCGGCATTGTTACTTTTGTTAATTTACTGCATTCGCTAAATATATTTGGTCCGATTCTTTTTACACCAGATGGTATATTAATTTCCTTCAATCCTGTTTTTGAAAATGCATTTGCATTTATTTCTTCAACTGTCTTTGAAATCTTTAATTTTTTCAAATTAGCACTTCCGGAAAATGCCCACATTGGCAAGATTGTTATTCCTTTTCCGATATTTATTTCTTTTACATATGCATTTCCCACTCTAACAGGTATTTCACCTTTACCGGTTATGTTCATCACACCATTTTTTAATGATATTTTTCCACCTTTAATAGGTATGTTTATGTATTTTGCATGATAAAGTTCTAATCCGTTTTCTTTAATTTTAACTTTTGACTTTAATTCAACCTTTTTTAGTTTATTATACTCAAATGCATTTTCCCCTATTTCTTTTAATGACTTTGGAAATTGCACTTCTTTTATGCTTTTTATAAAATAAAATGCATTATCACAAACAGACTCTACTCCCTCTTTAATAATAACCTTCTTTATTTTTCCCTTATACTTTTCATAATCAAAGGTCATATTATTTGGCATTTTTCCCTTCCCATATATTGTAAGTACACCTTTTTTAAGTTTCCACTTTACATTCTGCTTCGTATTTTTTGTTACAGTAACATGCTTAGCTGCGTATACGTTTGTTGTTATTCCGCACTCGCTCCAACAGGATAACACCATAACTGCCACCAACATGATTGTGATAAATTTATATATTCTTTTACTCATAGAACTACCTCCTGCTAATGCATTTATTTTAATGTTCTTACTTTAACAAACGTATTTGTCGTATATAATATTGCATTTTTTAACTATTATTAATTCCAATTATTATAAGTATTTATTTTACTTCTGATTATTTTATTATTTATACTATTACATCACCTCCAACTACTCTGCTTGTAAAATCCAATAATACACATTTAATATCCATCAGATTTACTTCTTATTATTTGTCATCGTCACATCGTCTATGCAGCATATATGCTACACCAATTTACTGTTAATTTTTTTGTTATCTTATTTATAGTTGGAATTAATAAAATTATTTAGTTACTTAAAAATATCATATAAATCTTTTATAGTTTTATTAGGATTTTTGTTAAGAATTGTGTTAGATATGTCTAATCCCCCATATAAAACTAGCCTCTACGTGTCTTTATTGAATATATACTAGTTATATACTCATTGTATAAGTTTAAAATCTATGCGTCAATACGTTTTTATTTTGTCACAATTTGTTTTTTACTATTAGCCAACACTAATCTGTCATTACTTTTATTTAACAATTATATTTATTTTTTATTCAAATCAAAATTAATCCCTTATATTATAAACGATATTAGAACACAAACCCGAACACATTTTAATGAAAAACTTTATGAATTTCACTAAAATATGTTCGGTTTGCATTTTTCTTTATTTATTCATGGTTATACAATACTTTTCTAATTCCTCACTACTTAAACTTACATTATTTTTAATCACATTTTGAGTTGAAAATTTAGCTATTTTTTCATCTGTTGGAAAATTTCTTATATAATCTTTTCCTTCTGATTTAAAAATACATTCATAATCATTTACCGGGTCATATGCATTTTCAACCAAATTGCTGTCCATTAAAAATAATATATATTTGTCACCAATTTTAGGATATTCTGAATCTGTTGTTTTCTTTTCTATTAATGTATTTTTTCTTTCTTCTACACTTAATTCTTTAAATTTTTTATCTCCTACATTTTCAACTAACTGTTCTACTGTCATATAACCTCCATACAGCAAAACCGTTATTTTATCATTCGTATTTACGCTTCCTTTAAACTTTTCATTGACTTTTAGTTCCATAACAGTATATGGCTCTCCATATAATACTGTAAAAAACGTATTTTCAACTTCCCCTTCAATGATATACTCAGAATTATTATATAATCCGTCTATCTCTTTACATGATTTTGCAAATGACATTGATGATTTAACAGAAGCCGCCTCTTCCTTCTGTTTTTCCGTAAATTTCATTTTTTTTATGTTTACAGTCTTATCAACTACATTTGTTTCATTCTCATTTGTAACCTCAGTCACTTCTTTTTTAGTATTTCGATATGTCAACTCATTTGTATTATTTTGACATCCACTTAGCATCAAAACTATTGATATTATTAAACACGTATAAATTAATTTACTATTCATTTTTCCACCTTCTTCGTCTTTTATTTGCGAAACATTCTACTTATATATATGATTTATATTATTGCAGTCAACTTTTGCCGGCTTATTTCTTTCAATCGCTGTATTTCCATTATCTGACAATATATATCTATCATCATAATTATACATAATAGAACTATTTTGTTTATTTGGCTGGTGGCTCAATCCCATTGCATGACCTATTTCATGCCCAACTAATCCTGTTCGTATTTTTATTTATTTAATTGGAATTAATAATCTGAATTCATCTCCACACTGACCCTTTTCAGTCCAAGTTCTTTATACTGTTTTTCTCTGGTTTTACTCATTGTCTTATATTGTTTTTCAGTATATATTGCAACATCAATTATTTTTTGTTCCTTGCAATTTACTCTTATCTGTACCACTTTGCCATTGCTCTTTTCAAAATAATAACTCATTATACCTGCCTGAACTTTTTCGTCTTCAGTCAAAGTGTATTCATAATGATATTTTGAATCCGTCTCTGCAAGGTTTGCTTTATTTATGATTATTTCTTTAACTGTATCTGCATAATTTGTAAATAAGTTTTCATCCGCCTTTTCGTTATTATTTTCGACTTCATATTCATCAATATGAATGTATTCTAATTGTTTATTTACTGCATCTATATTTACTATGATACTGTTGTCTTTTTGAAAATGTACTTCATAACTTGAATCGTAATTTGCATTTACATCCACATCATATTCGCTTACATCAATATCGTATATATTTTTTATATACTTAGCTGCCAATTCTTTTGCTGCTTCTTTGGACATTCCATTACTACTTTTAATTTTTTCTTCATTTTCAGCTACCTGTTCATCTGAAACAACTCCATCATAATTCTCTTCTGTTCCCCTGCGTTCCTGTCTTAAGCTATAATCTTCTTTGTATCCATAATCAATTATTTGTAAAATCTGTTCATCAGTCATTTCTTTTTCAGGTATTACATAAGTTCTTGTTGTTGTTACAAATGTTATCTGTCCTTCTTTAGCATCTTCTTCTTTATCTACTACAGCAACTTTGCCTTCCGGAAATCTTCCTTCATTCTCATACTGCTCTCTCAACTTATCCATTCTTTCACGTTCAGAATCTGTAAGTTTTCTTGAATACGAATCTTTATCTGCATTTGACTTATCCATATCCGTAATCATTTGCTGTTTTTCTTTGTTCGACATGTCATTCATACGTTTCGATATTGCGTTAATTGTTGCTCCTGCCGTAACTGACATTATAAGAACAAGCACTGCTGCCATTGCAAATGCCGGTCTGATTTTTAATTTACGTCTTTCCTCAACCTGGCTTTCCGGTAATTCATCTAAAATTTTTTGTACTCTATCTTCATAAGATTTTGGTGTATTTATTTCTTCTTTTTTCGCCATCTCAAATATTTTTTTATCCATCCTATTCATTTTAACCACCTTACACTTTCACTTCAGTAAAATCCACTTATAACACCTTACTATAAAATAGTATTTATAATAACAATTTCAGTTTTTCTCTCGCTCTACTCAATCTGGATTTTACTGTACCCACTGACACTTCTAAGATTTGCGCTATTTCTTTTACCGTAAATCTTTCATAATAATACAAAATGACAACTTCTCTAAATTCTGCCGGAAGACTATTTACTAAATGTTTAAGTTCCAAATCATTCATATAATAGTTATTTTCAAACGTATTACTATCATCTGTCAAAATTTCTTTATTTCTTTTTGACATCATTCTTTTGGCTTCATTTGCCAAAATAGACATAATCCACCGCTTAAACTTTCCTTTATTTTTTAATTTATTCAGATTTTCATATGCTTTCTTTATAGTTTCTGCAACCACATCTTCTGCATCTGTTTCATTCTTCACTATACTGAATGCAAATCTATACATCTGCCCTTTATACTTTTTTATTAAGCCTATAAATTCTTCCTTTGTCATTTTGCAACCTCTGTTTTTCTTTTTTTGAGACGTCTCTATATATTAGACACTTGAAACACCCAAATGGTTCCCGTAACTTTAAATTTTGGGTTAAATTTTAAATTTTATTTTTATTTCTAGTTTTTATTATTTTTGTTATTAAGTCAATTAAGTTTTTAGAAATAAAAAAAGCGAAGGCACATATGCTTTCGCATATATGCCTCCTAATAGTGATGTATATTATTATGAAATTCTAGCAATCCATCATTGTTTTTCCTTCGCCAACTAATCCGGCAAAGTCATCTACGAACGCGTCAATTGCTGATGTAATTGCTGCATTCTTAATTAATCCTTCAATAACTGCTGTTCCAACTGTTGCAGCACCGATTCCGTATTTTGTAAGTTCAAGAACCTGCTGTGAATTCTTAAAGCTTGCTGCTAATACTTCTGTGTTTAAACCATTGTTTTCAAAAATGTCATGGATATCCATAGCTGTCTTAATTCCATCATATCCCATGTTATCAATTCTGTTTACATAAGGTGCAGCGTATTTTGCTCCTGCCTTTGCAGCTAAAAATCCCTGCATTGGTGTGTAAATAGCTGTTGCTGTAATATTTACACCCTGTGCACTTAAAATCTTCATTGCCTTAAGTCCCTGTGGAGTTGTAGGAATCTTAACAAATGTATTTTCTCCAAGTCTTTCTCTAATTACTGCTGCTTCTTTAACCATGCCTTCAGCATCCTTAGAAACAACCTGAACATGAAGTTCACCGTCTTTTCCAACGATTTCTCTAAGTTCAGTTAATACTTCGTATGGATTTCTTCCACTCTTAGCTAAAATTGATGGGTTTGTTGTTACACCATCACATGGATATAAATCCCAAATCTCTCTTACTTTTTCAATGTCTGCATCGTCAATAATAAATTTCATCTTAATTTCCTCCTAGAATATTGGATTGTATAATTTAGGGTATTTGCTTTCGCAAATATCATAGTTGCCTTAGTTTTATTTAAATCTCCAGAATCAGATTTTTGATTCCATTATCAGTCGCTATCTTTCCAAATGCCCTCATCTCACTATCTTTATACATCGGCGGATTATCTTCATAGCAAAACTTCATGTCAACCATATCATATTTTGCTTCCGCTAATGGATTATAATTCAGTAATTCATAATGCACATCCGGATAAATACCACTAATAAACTTTGCAATTTGGGCAATATTTTCTTCATTAGTGGTAATTCCCGGAATTAATGGAGTTCTGATAACTACTTCATCTTTCAAATCGGAGGTAAGCAGAATTTCAAGATTTTTCTTAATCAATTCATTGCTTACTCCTGTATATTTTTTATGTTGCTCTTCATCTATAATTTTGCAATCTGCAAATACATGATCTAAATACTTTATTGCTTCTCTTACAACTTCTGACTTAACATTTAATGCTGTCTCAATTGATGTTGCAATTTTCTTTTCCTTTAACCCTTTAAGTATTCCTATTGCAAATTCATGCTGGAACAGTGGCTCTCCGCCTGACAGCGTAACTCCACCTCCGTATTTGAAAAAAGGTTCATCTTTACTTGCTTCCTCAATTGCCTCTTCAACTGTCATCTCTCTCGAGTCCATTGTTAATGCAACTGCCGGGCATGCATCTATGATTTCTTCCCAATTTTCATCTTTAGAAATATCCAATTTAATATTTCCGTCATGTTCGTATACACCACCATTCTTTGCTGTGTGTACACATGTGTTGCAATGAATACATTTATTAGGGAAATACAATGGTCTTTGCTTTATTGAAATTCCCTCAGGATTCTGACACCATACGCATTTTAAAGTACATCCTTTTAAAAATATGGTTGTTCGAATTCCTTTTCCATCGTGTGTCGAGAATCTTTTAAAATCAAATACATATCCTTTCATAGATTCCACCTTTTTTCATTTGTCCTAAGAATACATGATGCATTTTTAGGATATCAAATTATATTCTAACAGGCAGTCTAACCTGTCTGCTTTACGTTTTCCTGCTATTTATATTTTACCTTTTTATTGTTTATTTTTAAACATCTATTTTAAATATCATTGTAACTTGTTCTTGCAATTATTTCATTCTGAAGTTCATCAGCTAATTCTACAAAATATGCTGTATAACCTGCTACACGAACTGTTAATCCTCTGTATGCTTCAGGATTTTTCTGAGCTGCCTGTAAGTCTTCTTTTCTAACTACGTTAAACTGAATATGTGGTATTTCCAAATCAACAAATGTACGAAGCATTTTTGCAAATTTGTCTATTCCATTCTCTGTCTTAAAGAATTCAGGAAGGAATTTCATATTTAATAATCCACCATTTGTTGTCCAGCTCTTATCTAATCTTGAAACTGATTTCAATACTGCTGTAGGTCCGTTTGTATCACGTCCGTATACAGGTGACATTCCTCCATCTGCTAAAGGTGTTCCTGCATATCTTCCATCAGGTGATGCACCTACATTTTCTCCCATTGGTACATGAGCTGAAACTGTATACATACCTGTGTGATATAAACCACCACGGTAGTTTTTGTAATTTTTTAATCTTTCTCTAAAGTATCCTGCCCATTTAGCACCTAATTCATCTACCCACTCAACATCGTTTCCGTATTTAGGAACTTTGTTGAGTAACATTGTTCTTAAAATTTCATCTTCTTCAAAGTTCGTTTCAAGTGCTTTAAGTAATCTTTCTTTTGATACTTTCTTTTCATCAAATACTAACTGTTTTACCGCTGCCAAACTGTCAGCTAAGTTAGCAACCTGAATCATCTGAATTCCGGAAAGGTTGTAATGAGCGCCACCTCTCGTTACATCCATTCCTTTATCCATACAGTCATTAATTACTGCTGAAAGGAAAGGTGTTGGAAGTAAATCCATATGAGCTTTTTCAACCTGTTCGCATGCAAGAATCATCTTGTCCATATAGTAATCTACATGTGCCTTGAATGCATTTTCCAAATCTTCAAATGTTTCATATTCTGTAAGTTTTCCTCTATCAGGTGCAATCTGTTTTCCTGTGAGTAAATCAACTCCGCCTGTTAAAGTTACTTCAAGAACTTTATTTAAGTTAAACATTGCTGCATCTGACCATCCAAGGTTGTCTCCCTGTGTTGTAAGTTCAACGCATCCTACAATTGCATAGTTTCTTGCATCCTTAGGATCAACCTTTAAATCTTCAATCATTGCCGGAACAACTGCTTTGTCATTAAAGAACTGTGGCATACCACTTCCAAGTGATACAACTTTGATTGCTGCCTTTAATAATTTATCGCTAGTCTTTTCACATAGTCTTACTGAAAGGTTTGGCTGCGGAAGACCGATGTGTTCCTGTGCTTTTAAATAAATATATGAAAGTTCATTTTCAAATGGTTCTCCATTTTCATCCTGTCCACCAACTGCAATATTAAATCCAATTGGGAAACCTGCAAAGAACTTAGCACTGTTTGAATTTCTCATATATACTATTTCATTAAATTTTAACCACAAACATTCTGTAATTTCCAATGCATCCTGCTCTGTCATTACGCCGTTATCAATGTCCTTTTTGAAATATGGATACATAAATGTGTCCATTCTTCCCGGTGAAAATGATGATGCATTTGATTCCATCTGAAGAATTACAAA
Source organism: Eubacterium album (assembly GCF_025336545.1). NCBI lineage: Bacteria > Bacillati > Bacillota > Clostridia > Eubacteriales > Eubacteriaceae > Eubacterium > Eubacterium album. Next base: position 113,160 of record NZ_JAODBU010000013.1, read on the forward strand.
CAAAAACCAGATTGCCTGATTTGCTTCATGGAAATTCTGTGCCGGTCTCTCTGCAATATTCTTGCAGTTTTCTGCAACCTTTTTCATATTGTCAGCATACTCAGGATATTTTTCTGCATTTTCAAGACATAAATCGTGATATCTCATTATGAAATTAATAACACCTTCCATAACTGTGCTTACACTCTTGTAAAATAATTTCTTTTCTTCATCTGTTTCTTTATTGTAATGTTCATCAGCTTCTGCCTTTAATCCAGCAGGTCCTTTTTCAAGCCATCCCTTGCAGTCAGGATTGATATGTCCCTGTGCATGATCTTTTTGATTTATTTTTACAATCTTAGCAATTTCTTCTATTTCTTTTCCATATCTTGCTCTCAAAACATCTTCAAGTGACTTTCCCTGCCAATATGGATAAATAACTTCTCTAAAATATGCGATGTCTTCTTCATGTACATTAAATTTGTCTTGTGGACGTGTAGGCAATGTTTCAAATTCTTTGTTTACCCATGTACTTCCGCTTTCCGGGAAAACTACTCCGTAACGAACTCCTGCTGTTCTGTTACCTACAATCATTTCTTCAGGTTCAACACTAATATTGATTTTCTCTAAACAATTCTTTAAAGAATAAGCTCTCTGCATGATTCTTGGTTCATCCTCATGCTGCTTATATGTGTCAGTAATTATCTTAGCCTGCTCAATTGACGCATATCTCTTTTCAGAAAGCATCTTATCTTTTAAAACTGAAATTCTTTCTTTCATAACCAACTCGCTCATAATTACTCCTTTCAAATATATGTTTTTCATTTATTGTTTTTTCCCAGTTATTATTGTTTTACATATTCTGCATCTTTCCCAGGATTATTCTTTATTTACTGTAATTTTATTCTATAATAACCCTTCTCGTATGTCAATGTATTTATTATTGTTTGTTATTACTTTTTATTGTTTGTTATTGTTTTTTAATTCCTAATTTGCACTATCGATGATGAAATTTCTTCTGTACAAACTGCGATTTTATTATGAAACGTTTTTACATATTTTTTAATATAAAAAAACAGATAAAATCCATTATGATACTAAATTTTAACTAAAACATATTTTTATTAATACGTCTAAAAATTTTTATCAATTATAGATTTTATCTGTTTCAATTTTTTGTTTATGCAAACCACTGTATTCCATATCTCTCTATATTTTCTTTTATTTCTTTTTCAGGTTTGCTGTCTAAAATGAATCCTTCAAATTCACCAACTGTTGAATATCTGTAATTTCCATCTATGGAAAATTTTCTGTTCTCAAGCATCACATAACTTTTGTTACTTGCTTCCATGATTGCTTTTTTTGTCATTGCATCATCAACAGCATATGTATAAACACAATCTTTTTCCAAATCTACTCCTGCTGAACCCATAAACGCTTTATCAAATCTGAATTCTTTAATTTGATTATTTGTCAGTGTTCCAACAAAACCATCTCTACCTCTGCTTAATGTTCCTCCCAAAAATACAAGTTTAGTATCAACCGGAGATGTGAATGTAAGCATTACATCAATCATATTTGTAACTATTGTTATCTTAAGATTGGCCTGAACTATTAACTTAACTAATTCAATATTGGCTGTAGATATATCAAGAAATATTACATCTCCTTCTTCAATCAAACTTAATGCTTTTTCGGCAATTCTATTTTTTTCTTTTGTAAATTTTCCAATACGTTGCGAAACATACAAATCATGAATGTTGGTTCTTACCTTAACAGCACCACCATAAGTCTTTTTGAGAAGTCCTTTTCGCTCTAATATTGTCAAATCTTTTCTTATACTATCTTGTGTTACATCAAACTTTTTACTTAAGTCTTTTACTAACACTGAGCCTTCTCTATTTAAAATTTCAACAATCTTTTCATGTCTTTCGGATGCTAACATATGTACCTCCTGTCATATGACCCTAAATCATTTTCCTTTTATTATACAATATTGTTGATTATTTTACATTTTTTGTCAAGTTTTCAAAAATTATCTCTCCAACTCCACCCGCATTATTGTCCGATTTTGTTATATGCTTTGCAGCTGATTTTGCTTTTTCATTTCCGTTTACAAGTGCATATGACTCTCCTGCCCACTTAAGCATTGTCACATCATTTCCTGAATCTCCAAATGCCATTACTTCCTCTGCTTTTATTCCTAATTTGTCAGAAAGCCATGCAAGTCCGTTTCCTTTATCGGCACCCGTCCCTGTTATTTCGATGTTTCCTACAAATCCTGCAGTATATACAAGATTAGGTATTTTACTTAAGGCATCCATTATTTCCTGAACTACCTTTGTATCAACATAATCTACATTAAACTTTTCAATTGGAACATTATCAACTACTTCCTGTAAATCTTTTGTTAATTTCATTCTTTTTCTATATTCAACCAAAAATACTTCCGGTAATCCTTCAGTATTGAGGAAATTGTCATATGAATATTTATTAACATAAGCTTCCTGTCCTGCATAGATTTGAAATACTGCATTATGTTCAACCAATATTTTTAATATTTTCTTACCTGCTTCTTTACTAATATAGCTAGACTTTATAACTTCATTTGTTGCTTTATCAACTACAATAGCACCATTTGACAATACCATATAATCAACGCATCCAACATCATCTATTTCTTTTTGTGAAATTGATTGTGTTCTACCTGTCGACATAACAACTTTTATTCCCTGTTCATGTGCCATTTTCATAGCTTCGATATTTTTTTCATTAATCTTTAAATGATCATCTCCTACAAAAGTTCCATCAACATCAAATGCAATTAATTTAATACTCATTTCTTTCTCCTCTTGATTGATTTGTCCATTTTAATTAGAGACATACACTCGTCTCCAAATCCTGTATGCATCTTTTCCGACACATACAACCACATAATACTATATAAATTTATTATTTTCTACAATTAAATTTATGGTTATAACCGGCATTTAATTGTATACACTACCAATTTATCTTTTATTCTCTGTTATAAAAAACTCTCGAATGAATAATCAAACGAGAGTTTTTATAATTAATTCCGGCTATTTATTCATAGCCTTTTATTAAAATTTTATTTTAATAATTCTAATACTTCTTCTTCTGTTACACATTTCATTACTTTTTCAGCTAATGCTTTACATTCATCTATGTTGCAATCTGAGATTGTCTTTCTTGTTTTTAATACGCTTGTAGCACTTACACTGAATTCATCTAAGCCAAATGCAAGTAATAATGGTATAAGTTTTGGATCAGCTGCTGCTTCACCGCACATTCCAACCATAATTCCTTCTGCTTTACCACATTCAATAATTCTCTTGATTGCACGAAGAACTGCCGGATTATATGTTGAGTAAAGGTATGCAACTTTCGCATTTCCTCTGTCAACAGCCATTGTATAACCTGTCAAATCATTTGTTCCAATACTAAAGAAATCTGCTTCCTTAGCAAGTGCATCTGCCATCATACATGCTGCAGGTGTTTCCATCATTACACCGACTTTAACATCTTTATTGTAAGCAATTCCTTCTTTATCTAACTGACGCTTAATATCTTCAAGAATCACCTTAACTGCACGAAGTTCATCTACTCCTGTTACAAGTGGAACCATTATCTTGATATCTCCAAATGCACTTGCTCTAAGAAGTGCTCTCAACTGTACTTCGTAGATATCTCTTCTCTTTAAGCAGAAACGAATTGCTCTAAATCCTAAGAATGGATTTTCTTCTGTTTCTAATCCTAAGTAAGGGATTGCCTTATCTCCACCTATATCAAGCGTTCTAATAATTACAGGTTTTCCTTTCATTGTCTCAGCAACTTTCTTGTATGCTTCAAACTGTTCTTCTTCTGTTGGAACACTATCTCTATCCATAAATAAAAATTCTGTTCTGAAAAGACCAATTCCTTCGCCGTCGCATTCAACAACTTTATCTGCATCTTCAGGCTTACCAATATTTGAAACTAATTCAACCTTAACGCCGTCTTTTGTTTGAGATGGTTTACCCTTGTATGCTTTTAACAATTCTTTTTCTGCTGCATAATCAGCAAATTTCTTTTCAAATTCTTTAACTGTTGCTTCATCAGGATTAACAATTGCTTCTCCCTTGCTTCCATCAAGAACTACTGTATCTCCATTTTTAACAATTCCACAAATTCCTTCAATACTTAATACCGCAGGTATTTCCATTGCTCTTGCAAGAATTGCTGAGTGAGATGTTCTTCCACCTACTTCTGTTAAAATTCCTGCAATGTTAGCCGGATTAATTCCTGCTGTCATAGATGGTGTTAAATCTCTTGCAACTAATACAGTATTTTCAGGTACCTGTGAAATATCAACTTCTTCAATACCCATCAAAATCTTAAGCATACGTGACTTAATATCCATTAAATCTGTTGCTCTCTGCTGAATTAATTCATCAGGAACTGCTGCAAACATTTCTGCTGTCTGGTCAAGTACCTGTTCTAATGCCATTTCTGCTGAAATCTTCTCGCTTATCATCAATGCTGAAATCTGTTCTTCAATCATTGGATCCTGAAGCATAATAATATGACCTCTTAAAATATCAGCATCCTGTTCTCCAACAGTCTTTGCCATCTTGTCTGCCATTTCATTTGTTATTGCAACAAATTTTTCAATAGCATCCTGTAATCTTTTTAATTCTGCATCTGTATCTGTAACGCTTTTCTTTTCAACTGTTAAATCATGTTCTTCAATTAACACTACTTTTCCGATTCCGATTCCTTCAGAACCTGCAATACCTTTATACATAAGCATTCCTCACAATCTAATCTTATTCACCAAAGTTCTGTGATTCTAATTCTTCAATCTTAGCCATAGCTGCTGCTTCGTCTTCTCCATCACATTCAAATGTAACTTCTGAACCACATTTAATACATGCTGAAATAATGTTAATTAAGCTCTTAGCATTAATTCTCTTATCTCCAAATACGATTGTTACGTCACATGCAAATTTGCCCATTTCCTTTGCTACGACTCCTGCCGGTCTCATGTGTAATCCTTCTGCATTTTCAATTTTAACTGTTCTACTTACCATTTCTTTTTCCTCCTTAATTTCTAAATATATATACATCAATACAATCTTTTGTATTATTTCCAAATCCACATTGTTCTATTTAAATTTTATATTTTTATTTTACAAACACTAATACTGCTACTATTTTTAGTTTAAAACGGGCAGGCATTTTGCATGTCTGCCCATTTTGGTTCTACGCTTATTGTGTAACCTTCAAATCTTCAATCCCCTATGGTAATAATTAATAAGGTTTTATTTTGGCTAAATAATCCGTTCTTTTTCGGGAATTTATTTAAGCATTGATATCATTTTTTCTACAATTGCGTCTGCCTGCTTAATAGCCGGGCCAACACCGATTTTAACTTTTTTAATATTGTCGAAACGTTCTACGTTCTTAATTGGCATATCTGTTGTAAGAATAACTGCGTCTGCTGTTGCAATATCAGCTGCTGTTATTTCATTTTCAATACCAATTGAGCCCTGTGTTTCAACTTTACATTCAACACCTGCTTTTTCACAAGCCTGCTGAATAGCTTCTGCTGCCATATAAGTATGTGCAACCCCTGAAGGGCATGCTGTAACTGCTAAAAATTTCATATCACTCACTCACTTTCTTAGATTTTATTTTATAGAAGCCACAACCAATTATCTTTGTGGCTTCTTATCATTCACTAATTAATTATTATATTATTCGAATGAAATATCGATATCTTCGACAACTTCTTCTTTTTCTACATAATCTTTCTTGAATATTGCACAAAGTGCTACATAAATCGCTACACCAATTAAGATACAAATAATGTAAAGTGGCCAACCAGCTAAGAAGCTTTCACCCTGAATAACAGGAGCTACGATCAAACCACCCCAGCAAGCTGACATCTTAGCGCCAACGCCAAGGAGTCCTGCGATACCACCGGCAATTGCTGATGAAATCATGTTAATAGGAATCATTCTTGTTGGATCTGCTGCTGTATATGAAATAGCACCTTCTGTGATACCACAGAAGCCCATTGCTATAGCACCGATACCTGCGTTCTGTTCTTCTTTTGAGAATTTCTTCTTTAAAATTAATGAAGCGACACCACAACCAATTGGAGGTACACAAATTGCGATACCAACTGGAGCTGCGAATGTATAGATGCCTGTACCTACGAAAGCTACCATTAAGATTGAGTAAGCAACTTTGTTTACAGGACCACCAAGGTCAAATGCGATCATAAGTGCTGCTAAAGCACTGATACCTGCAAGTGCTAAACTTCCATGATCTCCGTGAGCCATGTTTCTCATAACATCTTCTAACCATGTCATGAATGCTGCAATAGGTGTTCCGCATGCAAACATTATAATACCAACTGCCAATACACCAATTACTGGAATGATGATAATTGACTTAAGTGACTGCATTGACTTAGGAAGTGGAATCTTCTTTAAGTAATGAGCAATAATACCACCAAGTAAACCAGCAATAGCTGCTCCGATAAATCCTGCTGAAGCTGTTGTAACAGCGCCATCAGCAAAACCTGTAGGAATGTTTAAGGCCATGAATCCGCCTGCCATACCAACTGCAATACCAGGTCTGTCAGCGATTGAAAATGCAATGTATGCTGCAAATACAGGACACATTAATCCAAGAGCATCAACTCCGATTGTCCATAACCAGTAAGGAATTCCTGAACCCCATCCTGGGGCTGCTCCTTCACCTGTTAATAAAACGGCAATAGCCATTAAAATACCACCACCAACAACAACTGGAATCATGTAAGATACACCATTCATAAGATGTGTTTTAGTGTGTTTTAAAATATCAACTAATTCTTTCATAATATCGTCCTTTCTTATTATGTTTTCTCTTAAACTGCACCGATTAATTCAATTACTTCATCTGCAGTTTTTGCACTAAATAATTTTTCTCTGAAATCGTCATGCATTACTTTTCTAAATAAGCCTGCAAGAATTTCAAGATGTCTGTCTCCCTGTCCCGGAGACGGAACACCAATCTGGAACACTAACTCAACTTCTTCTGAGTCGTCCCATTTCATTGGATGACTAAGTCTTACAAATGCCAATGAAGGTTCTTTTACATGTACTGATTTAGAATGAGGTGTTGCAACAGAAAATCCAACTGCTGTACTTGAACCTGCTTCTCTTTTCATTACGTCTGCAACATATCCTTCCTTGTCAATAAGTCTTCCGTCCTTGTCCATTGCATCAGCGATTAAATTAATTACTTCGTCTCTGTCTTTCGCGTCTACGTCGAACATTACAATCTCTTTGCTCATTAAGTCTTTAGCCAACTTCTTGTACCTCCTTAAATAAAATTATTACCTTTCTTACAACATTAATTTTACTAATTTCGTTTCTTGTTTTCAACGCCCCACAAAACAGAAAATTGCACTATTCCTAGTGCAATTTTTCTGTATCTCTTATGTGAAACGTTTTTCTTGTAGCCCTTTATTTATAGGCATTACAACAATTTTACTTTTTATGATTCTCTAGTCATTTTTTGCCCTAACTCCAGTGCAAATCTGACATAATGCTCTTCTCAATTTCCATTTCATTATTGCTTTTTCTGATTCTCTGAATTTTACTTTCAGAGTTCAAAAATCTTGACAAATCTGCAAAGAACATTTTTGTTGTATTAATATTGTCAAAATTAAGTGCCAAAAGGAAAATAATATCTACATTATCCTCTCCCCAGTCAATCTCATAATTAACCTTAATAATATATACTATTGGTTTTAATACATTTTTAGATTTTCCATGCGGGATTGCTGTTTTGTTTCCAATGGCAGTAGAACTGATTTCTTCTCTCTGCATTACATCTGAATAAAAGTCCTCAGTAACATATCCATCTTCTACCAACTTGTCGCTTGCAGCTTTCAAAATTTCTGCCTTTGTCATTTTTTTACTTACAACACTTATATATTTTCTATCTATTACTGAATATAATTCATAATTGTCTGCAATTGAATTTGTCATATATTCAAAGCAGGCATCCTTGATTTTCTTTATATCATTATTACTTACAAGAGGTGATATATTTACAACCTTATCTTCATATTCAAATCCCGGAAGCATTGACAAAACAATGTCAAATTCGTATTCATCAATTTCTGCTATCTTTTCTGATGATAAAATCGAAACAATTTTTACTTCTTCTATTTTATCTTCTATTTTACCGGCAACAATGCTTGCAGCTGCCACGCCACTTGTTCCTATTAAGATAGCCTTTACATTTTTTTGATTTCTATGCATTGCTCCACCAAAATACAAAGCTAAGAATGACATTTCATGCTCCGTTGGTGATGCGTGACAATATTTTTCATAAAATTTAGATAATGTAAATGTTGTTGCAAATATTCCTGAATACATTTCTTTTACATCATATAAAAATGGATTTGATATCTCTATTCCATATTTTGTTCTAATGAATGAAGCTGGAAGAAATGCCTTCAGGCTATTAACAAGCAAATCATTTTCCATAAAATCAATATTTAAAATTTCAGACATATATTCAAGCATTTCATCGCATACTTTATCGCTTAAATCATAAAAACCTTCATTATGAAACTGCTCAAATTCTACTTCTGCTCTTTGCATTGCTGCAGAAGCAAATATAATATCCACATAATGCTTTTCAACATCATTTAATTCGATTTTGCCTATTTTCTCTAATTCTTCAACAGCTTTATTTGTGATTTCTTCATTAATATATTCTTCACATTCAGCTATATTTTCCTTTAGCAGATGTCCCATTCTTACTCTTAAAAGCTGAATGCATAAATATTTCACACACGCTTTAAATGAGTAATCCGTATAAACAATATTATATTCTTTTTCTATTGCCTCTACAGTTTGTATCGCTCTTTCAAAATTGTCTCGTCCAAAATTATTTACACAAATACTTTCATCAAGTACTGACAACCTGTAATCAATTGGTTTTGTAATTTTATGATTTCCAATAGGAAATACGCAATATTTTTTTAATGCTTTTCTTATTGAAAATTCATCTCCCGTAACAAATACACCATGCCCTGCTACTCTGTTTACAGTTATGTTATGTTTCTGTAAACGTTCCGCAACACAGTCAATATCATCACTTATAACTTTTTTGCTTACGTTTAGCTCATCTGAAAAAAGTGCTAATGTATAAGTATCCCATCCGCTTAAAAGAATAAACATTATATAGCTCATTCTCTGATTCTTCGACAAGACTGTTCTCTTGTCCTTTTTCATATCTTCAATCTGAGCTATCTGTTCGTCTGTGAAATTTGCAACAAATCCTATTCCCGGCTTTCGTTCAAGTTTCATTCCATTTTCATCACAAAAATCTGAAACTTCTTTTATATAAGTTTTTACACTTCTCTCAGATACACCTAAGCCTAACGCTAAAACTTTTGATGTTACCGGCTTTGCATTGTTTTCAACTAGTTTTTCAACTATTTGCATTCCTCTTTCTGATAACATAATTACCCTCTCCTACATGGCAACATTACAAATATGAAGCCATTACTGTTAAGTCTCCTAATATTTTGCATTCGCCTATTCCTGAAGGAATAATAAAATGGTCACCTTTTGTAATTTTGCTTCCGTTTATTTCACCTTCACCGTTAATAACGCTGACATTCATAAACGGTTTGTCCATCGTAAATTTATATTTACCTGCAACATCCCACTTTTCAAGAGTATAGAAATCACATTTAACAAGAGTTGTCTTTGTCAAATCTCCTTCATTTTCAACTGTAATTTTCCCATCATAATCATGATGTGGTGCCTCAATACAGTCAATACTCTGCTGTACGTGTAATTCTCTAGGCTTTCCATTACTTAATCTGTCATAATCGTAAACTCTGTAAGTAATATCACTGCTTTGCTGTGTTTCAATTAAAAGTGTTCCACCTTTAATAGCATGAAGACAACCTGGATTAATCTGGAAGAAATCCCCTTTCTTAATAGGTATTGTTCTAATTAATTCATTCCATCTGCCCTCGTGAATCATGTCTGCAAGTTCTTTTTTGTCTTTTGCATGATGTCCGATAACGATATTTGCATCTTCTTTACAGTCTAAAATATACCAGCACTCTGTTTTTCCAAGTGAGCCATTTTCATGAACCGCTGCATATTCATCATTTGGATGAACCTGAATGCTTAAATCGTCTTCTGCACCTATTATTTTTACTAATAATGGAAATATGTTATCCTGAATGTTTCCAAATAATTCTCTGTGATTTTCATAAACCCATGATAAAGTTTTTCCTTCAAACTCACCATTTGAAATAGTACAATCACCTGACTTGTGTGCGCTAATTCCCCAACACTCACCTGTCTTATCTGTCGCCTGTTCGTAACCAAATTCTTTTAATAATTTGCCACCCCATATAGCTTCTTTGAATACTGGATTTAAAAATAATATTTCCATATTATGCTCCTTTCAATTTCCTATTTATGTATACATACACTAATTAAGTGTTTATTTTATTAAGCCAGACATATAATTTTAACTAAATTTATTAAAATAATTTGTCCCACTATTGAACTATTTTATCATATTTATATTTTTTATCATACCTATTAAATAAAAAATATATTCTATAATAATAGCCATATAAGGATTTTCTATGATTTTAAAATTTTTTTCAGGTAAAAAACAACTCATAAAAGTTATTTTGCCAATTATCTTTTTTTTATTTTTATTTTTAAAAACAGTATATTTTAAATCTCCTAACGTATTAAGTAATCCTTCTGTTCAAACCGAATTTGATAATTACACAGCCTCTCTTGTTACCTCATCACTATCCAATGACACTCTAAGTATGCATTTTTATATTGCCAACGCAAATGATTTTTTTCAAACTGATTTTCCTCAGTCATTGGGAAATTTTTCTTTAAAAGATATGAAGGAAAGCCAGACTGATTGCATTAAACAGATTAACACATTAAAAAAATTTGATTATAAATCTCTTTCTAAGTCCCGGCAAATTACATATGACATCTTACTTTCTCATTTTCAAACCGAGTTAGATTTTGGTGATTTATGCGAATATTATGATTGTCTTAGTCCTACAACCGGAATTCAGGCTCAACTTCCTATTTTATTATCTGAATACGAATTTTATTCCGAAAAAGACATAAAAAACTATTTTTTGCTATTAAAAACTGTTCCCGATTTTTTTGATAGCATTATAAATTTTGAATCTGAAAAAATTGATAACAAAACATTTATGTCTAAATCAAATTGCGAGTCCATCATTGCTCAATGCCTGTCATTAATTAACGACAGCTCCAATAAAAATAATTTATTAATAGAAACATTTAATTCCAGATTAAAAAAATGCAAATTCCTGTCAGACAAAACAGTTACTGCTTACTTAAATTTAAACGAAGATTATGTAAATAATTATGTTTTATCTTCCTATAAAAAACTTGCTGACAAATTATCCCTTTTTAATTCTTCTTATTATATAAACAAAGACTTAGAATACTATACTCTTGCAGATTCTAAACAAGGTAAAGCTTATTATGAATATCTTGTTTCCTCTAAAACCGGAAGTACCAAAACGGTTTCTGAATTAAAAGCACGTATTCAAAGTCAGATTGCCGCCGATATGACTCAGGTTTCTTCTTTATTTACTTCTAATCCTGAACTTGAATCACAATTTTATAATTCAACTTCAACTACTATTACAGAACCTACAGATATACTTAAGGATTTAAAAGACAAAATAAATAATCCTGACAGTTCATTTTATGAAATCTGCAAATTAGATTCCATTAAATATGATTTAAAATATGTTGAACCTTCTCTTCAGGACTATTTAAGTCCGGCATTTTATCTTTCTCCACCGATTGATATGCCTGACAAAAACACTATTTATGTCAACAAAAGTGACAAATTTAAGAATCAGGATTTATATACAACTTTAGCCCATGAAGGATTTCCCGGACATTTGTACCAAAACCATGTTTTTTCCACAACAAATCCTTCTGCCATACGTTATCTCTTAAACTTTGGTGGATATACAGAGGGTTGGGCAACCTATGCAGAATTTCTTTCTTACAGCTATGAAGTTTCTAATCCTTCTCTTGCAAAAGCCTTAAGCTGTAGTGCTTCATTTTCTCTCGGACTGTATTCACTTGTAGATATAGGTGTTAATTATGAGGGCTGGACCCCTGAAGACACCAAAGTATTTTTAAAACACTATGGCTTTTCCCAGCCTGATATACAGACTGAAATATATAATTCCGTTACTGAATCCCCGGCAAATTATCTGCAGTATTATGTTGGTTATTTGGAAATAACAGAACTCAAAAATTTGTACCTGCAAAACCATTCCCAAAAAAATGCTTTGCGCGACTTCCATAGCTTTCTTCTGAAGTTTGGTCCTGCACCATTTGATGTAATTAAAAAATGGATGTTATAAAATAATTGTTGATGCTACCAGCGACAAAATAACAATTCATATATTCTTAATTGTAGTGTATATTTTCATTTGCTTTAGTTTTTATTGATAAGAAATAAATATACGCCAAAAAATTCCGGCAGATTTTATGTTGCAAACGATAGGCAGATTTTTGAAATTTTGCGAGCATAGCTTAAATTAAAAAGTTATGTATGAGCCAAAAAGCGAGTTTAACTTTTTAATTTATAATAAGCGGCGTAGCAAAATAAAAAAATCAACGTGTTTGCGGCATAAAATCGAGTCTGTGAAATAAAGTCTGTAAATAGACATTCTATGATAAGTGATGGAGCTGTAAGTTCATGAAATGAGCTTGCAGCTCTTGTTTATATAACTAGCATATAAAAATACCCATGTC
>NZ_JAODBU010000014.1:0-69864 GCF_025336545.1 Eubacterium album
CTTCCATCAATTACTGTTGTTTTGGAATTCATCATTTCTGATGACGTTCACTGAAAATCTTTTATTCATTTTCAGGGATGGTTGCTGTTCAATTATCAATGTTCTTGTTTTGCTTGTTGTCAACTTGTTTTGTCGACTTAAATAATCAATCACACTTTCTTTTGTTTGTCAATGTCTTTTTTTATCTGAGAAGTTTCAAACGGAGAAGGAGGGATTTGAACCCTCGCGCCGCTATTAACGACCTACTCCCTTTCCAGGGGAGCCCCTTCAGCCACTTGGGTACTTCTCCAAGCAACAGCTTACAGGTGATTCATTATTTAAAAACGGAGAAGGTGGGATTCGAACCCACGGTCCCTTTCGGAATCACCGGTTTTCAAGACCGGCTCCTTAAACCACTCGGACACCTCTCCAGTTGTTTGCTTCGTTCCGTTTCCGTAACGCGCTCAATTATAATATCATTGTTGTTTACATATGTCAACAATATTTTTCAACTTTTTTTATTTTTTTATTTTTCGTGAAGTGAAAAATTTATTTCCACTTCATCTTATTTATTTTTAACAATTTCTAATCATTTAGACATGCTTATTTTGCATTAGGCACTCGCATAGTATTATATCTTCTGGTGTTGTTATTTTTATATTATCATATGCACCTTCTACAAAATGAACTTTAGCATTCCCATATTTTTCTACTACCATTGCATCGTCTGTAATTAATGCATTGTCACTTCTTTCTATATTCTCATAAGCCTCTCTTATTAATTTATCTTCGAACGCCTGTGGTGTTTGTGTTATCCAAATTTGATTCCTAGGTGGAGTATCTATTACAATTCCTTTTTCATCAACTATTTTGATAGTATCTTTTACCGGTACTCCCGCTACGCATGCTTTGTATTTTATCGCTCCATTAATACAATTATCAATTATTTGCTGATTTATTAAAGGTCTTGCGCCATCATGAATCAGAACATAATCGCATTTTGTTTCTTTTAATCCATTATATACAGAATTGTACCTTTCTTTTCCCCCTTCAATTATACTTGATACTTTTGTTAAATTGTATTTTTTTATTATATTTTTGCAATAATCTACATCCTCTTTAGATGTTACCAATATTATTTCATCTACCATGCTCTTCTGAAAAGCATTTAAAGCAAACCATATCACTGGTTTGCCTTTTATTGTCATAAACTGTTTTTTTGTTTTGCTTTTCATTCTACTTCCACTACCTGCAGCAAGAACAATAGCGTTTACTTTCATATTTTTCTCCTAATATCAATGGTTTTAATTTTTCTACTATAATTAACTGTGCACACTAAATACAAATATGATTATAACTATTACTGTTATATATAGTCTTGTTACACAATTAATTTTATTTTTTTAAAATCAAACTATCTTTCACCTAATTTCAAGTTAGGTATTGCATTTAAATCCCATCCATCTCTTTTTCCATTTATGTATTCGTAGTATGCAGCTGATCCAATCATAACCGCATTATCAGTGCACAAAATTGGTGACGGATGATAAAATTCTATATTTTCTTCTTTACATTTTTGCTCAAAAGCTGCTCTAATAGCTGTATTTGATGCCACTCCACCTGCGATAGCCAATTTATTCATGCCACTTTCTTTAACAGCCATCATTGCATGTGTCAACAATGTATCTACTACTGCATTTTGAAACGATGCTGCTATGTCTGCCGGTACTATTTTCTCTTTCTTCATTTCCGCCATATTAATCTGATTTAATACTGATGATTTTAAGCCACTAAAGCTAAAATCATAGGCGTTATCTGTTATTTTTGCCCTAGGGAACTCATAGGCATGAGGATTTCCCTCTTTTGATATTTTATCAATTTTAGGTCCACCCGGATATCCTAAACCGATTGCTCTTGCCACTTTATCAAAAGCTTCTCCTGCTGCATCGTCTCTGGTTTTCCCTAAAATTGTATATTTACCATAATCTTCTACTTTTACAAGGTGTGTATGTCCTCCTGAAACAACCAGACAAATAAATGGTGGTTCTAACTCTTTATTTTCTACGTAATTTGCACAAATATGTCCTTCTATATGATGTACTCCAACAAGAGGGATATTTTTTGCAAAACTAATAGCTTTTGCTTCAGCCACTCCAACTAACAGTGCTCCAACTAATCCGGGGCCATATGTTACACCTATAGCATCAATATCATCTAATGTGCTTCCTGCCTTTTCTAAGGCCTCCTCAATAACATAATTAATATTCTCAATATGTTTTCTGGAGGCAATTTCAGGCACAACTCCACCATATAGTGTATGAAGATCTATTTGAGATGAAATTACATTTGACAATGCTTCTCTTCCATTCACAACAACTGCTGCCGCTGTTTCATCACAAGAACTTTCTATAGCTAATATCTTTACTTCTTTCACTTTTATACCTCGTTATTCTTCTTCAAATTTCAAATCGACTGACATTCCATCCTTGCCTGCTTTAGCATTCGGGAATATTTTTGTGACTGTATCCATGTAAAGCTGTGGTTTTACAAGTGACGGACTATAGTGAGTAAGCCACATTTCATTCGGATTTGCTTCTTTTGCAATAGTAGCTGCTTCCTTAAAAGTCATATGCTTATATTCTCTAGCTTTTGCTTCTTTATCAGGTTCTCCATACATGCCTTCGCAAATAAACAAATCGGCTCCTGTTGCTGCTTCAACAATCGCTTGAACAGGTCTTGTATCAGTTGTATAAGTAACCTTAAGACCCTTTCTTCTTTCACCCATAACCATATCCGGAGTATATTTTTTATCTTCATAAATTATTGTTTTTCCTTTTTGGAGCAATCCCCAACATTTAACGGGTAAATTAAGTTCTTTTGCTTTTTCTGGATTAAATCTTCCTTTTCTGTCTATTTCAATTGAATATCCAAAACATGTTACATTATGCTTTACCTTAAACGCGTTGATTTTGTATTCTCCAATATCAATTATTTGTCTGTCGCCGCTTAATTCAATAAAATTAATTTCAAATGGCAATTCTTGAGCTATCATTCTCAAAGCCTTAACAACTTTTTCAAGACCTCTTGGTCCTATCATAGTTAACGGTTCTGTTCTTTCTGCATTTCCCATAGTCAGCAACAATCCCGGCAATCCACTTATATGATCTGCGTGAAAATGTGTTATGCAAATAACATCTATAGGTTTAAACGACCAGCCTTTTTGCTTAATAGCTACCTGTGTGCCTTCTCCACAGTCTATCAATATATTACTTCCATTATATCTGCACATTAAAGCTGTAAGCCATCTTCTTGGAAGCGGCATCATTCCTCCTGTGCCTAACAAACATACATCCAGCATAAATTTCTCCACTTTCTATAAAAGAATTTTTTTAATAATTCTTTTAATACTCTTGTTAACTCTATGTTGTATAATAGCACAAAGACTTTTTTATGAAAAGGATGTAATTTTTTATACCTGTTCTAACGTATAGTAATCATCCTCTACTGAAATATATTCTGTAACGTCAACCGGATATTTAAATAACGTAGTTATCGAATCATAACATTCTTCACATAAATCCATTGTATGCATCTGTAAATCCTTATTAGAAAAATAACCCCATTTCCCCTGTAATCTAATTATTCCTTCCGTAACTATTCCATTTGTCATCTGCATTTTCTTTCCACATTTATGACAAAAAATTTCATATTTACCTTTGCTATTCATCTTTTTCATATTTTTAATCCTTTCTTTTGATGCAATCATCATATTATTTTTTTCGACAAAAAAATAGTGGAAACCTTTGGCATTCCACTATCTAGAAGTATATTTATATCTTTAATAGCATTATAATTGCATCTTCTACCGGATGTTTATAGTATTTTTTTCGTTTTGTAATACTTTGAAATCCAATTTTTTTATATAAAAATATTGCGGCTTCATTACTTTCTCTAACTTCAAGCATTATTTCCTTAATTTGTTCACTTTTAGCATCTTTAATAGCCTCTTTTAGCAACTGCTTAGCCACACCTTTTTTTCTCTTATCTTTTTTTACAGCTACATTCGTAATATCAGCGGAATTCATAACCTTATAAACGCCACAATATCCTATAACCCCTTCTTCCTCTATAGCGACATAAAATGCAGTATTATCTAATTCTAGCGAATCTTTAAATGCTTTTTGTGACCACGGAACAGAAAATATGCTCTCTTCAATCTCCGCTACCTGGGCTATATGCTTTTCGCTCATCTTTTCTATTTTTACCATATTACCCTTATCCTTTATCTCTATAAAACCAAATTATGAAAACTGTTTTATTTTTTCTTCCTTCTTTTGCTTTTCAAGCATTTCCCTTTCAGCCTGTGAAAGTCTCAAATAATCAGGTCTATGTTCACTAGCCTCCTCAATTTTTCCATTTTTATAATATATTTGTGCCAAAGCTGCAAGTGACGATGCTCTTTGTCTGCTCATATGGCATGGGGCATATAAATGCTCAGTTTTCATTTTTTCATCTATAATTTCTCTATATGCAGGCACTCCATCTCCCAAGAACATTACTGTTTTTCCTATCTTATCTAGCTCATCAATCAAATCCTCTACAGAAATTGCGCACTGTTCTTTTAATATTTTCATATGTGTCTGTTCAAAGTAATATATTCCAGTGTATACCTGTTGACGTCTTGCATCCATAATCGGACAAATAATATAATTGCTGGAATAAAAATTATATGCCATAGCATCAATTGTCGGTACATTTATTATCGGCTTATTAAGTGCTAATCCAAATCCTTTTGCTGTAGCGCTTCCTATACGTAGTCCGGTAAACGAACCCGGTCCTCCTGTTATTGCTATAGCGTCTATAGTTTCCATGTCCAATTCTATCATTTTGCTAATTTCATCTATCATTGGCAACAATGTCTGTGAATGTGTCTTTTTAAAATTTATTGTATATTCTGCCGTTAATATATCATCTGTTACTACTGCAACTGATGCCACTAAGGAAGAACTGTCTATTGCTAATATTCTCATCTTTATTCCACCGTTATCTTTCTATAATCTAATCCTTTTTCTAAATTCTTTTCTATCAAAACTGTTGATGCATTGTCAGGAATCAGTTCACTTATGAGTTTCGACCATTCTATCAGACATACTCCTTCTCCAAAGAAATAATCCTCATATCCTAATTCATACATTTCCTCAGGGTCACCAATTCTATATACATCAAAATGATACAACGGAATCCTGCCTTCTTCATATATTTGTACAATTGTAAAAGTTGGACTATTTACGCATTCTTTTATGCCAAGTCCGCTTGCAAATCCCTGTGTAAAAACAGTCTTTCCAACACCTAAATCACCATTTAGGCAAATTATTTGTCCTGCTTTCGCAGATTGTCCTAACTTTCTCCCAATCTCAAAAGTTTCATCAGGCGAATTTGTTTCATATATCATAAATTTTATTCCTCTTTTCTTTTATGGCAAAACATATTGTAATGCCAGAGTCAAAAGGTCTAAGCCCATATGAGCTTTTCCTACACAACAAAAACATTTGCATAACAAACAGCAAATATTTGTCAAAACAAAAAGATATTGTTTATAATCACCACATAATTATAAACAATATCTTTTTACATTTCAATTTATTTATTTCTAGAGTTTTTTTATAAATGTGCTTATTTTCTTATATAATATTCCTGTTACAATTCCAACTATTATTCCTTTAAATACATTAAATGGTGCTACTGCAACCCAAACAAAGCTCCATTTATCTTTAATTATCGGATTTACTTTTGCTCCTTCTTCTATAATTGCTTCTAACGGCATAAACTTTTCATAAAACGGTAGCATTACATAATAATTAAGAATTGCGCCTGCAACTGCCATTAACACAATACCAACTACTATCCCTATGAATGCTCCCTTTTTAGATTTCTTAAATTTATATATTATTCCCGCCGGAACAACAAGGCAACATCCTATGCAAAAATTTGCCAATTCTCCAACATAACCTGTTGTTGTCCCTTTAAGTAATATTTTAAGCACAATCTTTATAGCTTCCATAATTATTCCTGATACAGGTCCCATAATAAATGTTCCTATCAAAATAGGTATCTCACTAAAATCAAGCTTATAAAAAGACGGCGCTATAAACACTACCGGAATTTCTATAAGGACCATGAGTATTGCAGCAATAGCCGCGAAAATAGCCATCAACGCTAAATTTTTTGTTGTAAATAATTTTTTCATTTAATTTTACTTCCTTTCTGAAAATTAATATATTATTTATACAGAGCAAAGAAAAAAAGCACCTGGTTCAGGTGCTTTTCATGAGATTATTAATATCATAATTATTAATCTTATTACTTCTCTCATCCAGACTTTACTGTCGGCTATGGAATCACACCATATCATGCCTTTCGGCTCGCTGGCTTATATGCATTGCATAAATACAGCCGGTAGGGAATTTCACCCTGCCCTGAAGAATTATATTTAATATACGGTTAAAAATATTATTAACACGGTTTTATTCCGCATCATATACTCTATTTACTGGTTAATGCCAATGAATCTCTTGTAGATTGCCTTTATTGCTACTTCAAAATCTTCTTCTTCAACACCAACGATAATGTTAAGTTCTGAAGAACCCTGGTCAATCATCTTAATATTTACTCTTGCATCAGCTAATGCTGAGAATAAAATTGCTGCAGTTCCTCTTGCACTCTTCATTCCTCTACCAACTACTGCTATAAGTGCAAGATTGCTTTCGATATAAATCTGATCAGGATGTACTCTGCTCTTAATCTCGTCAATAATAGCTGTTTCCTTGCCTGCTAATGCTTCAGTTGCAATTACAACGCTCATTGTATCTACACCTGATGGCATATGTTCAAAACTTACATTACTCTTTTCTAATGCACGTAATACATTTTTACCAAATCCGATTTCGCTATTCATCTTATCTTTTTCTATATTAATTACAGACATGCCTTTCTTACCTGCAATACCCGTAATAATATGATCGCAATGTTCAGCTGACTCAGAAACAATCATTGTTCCTCTATCTTCCGGCTGATTTGTATTTTTGATGTTTACAGGAATACCTGCTGCTCTAACAGGGAATATAGCATCTTCATGCAATACTGTTGCTCCCATATATGCTAATTCACGTAATTCTCTATATGTGATAGTCTTGATAGGTTCCGGATTATTAACTATTCTAGGATCACAAATAAGACATCCGCTAACATCTGTCCAGTTTTCGTATAATTTAGCTTTAGTTGCTCTAGCAACTATTGATCCTGTTACATCAGAACCACCTCTTGAAAATGTCTTTATTGTTCCATTTGGCATAGATCCATAAAATCCAGGTATTACTGCCTTGTTTGTCTTAGCAAGCTTTGGTGCCAATTTTGCTTCTGTCTTAGTCCAGTCAAAATTACCCTGATCATCAAAGAAGATATATTTTCCTGCATCGATAAAATCAAATCCTAAATATTTTGCTAATACTTTACTGTTGAGATATTCTCCACGGCTTGCAGCGTAATCACGGCCTGCCATATGAGCAAATGCGCCTTTAATTATCTCAAAATCTTCATCAAGGCTAAAATCTTTTAATCCTAAGTCTGCAATAATATTGTTATATCTGTCTTTAATCATCTGAAAATATTCGTCAAAATTTTCGCTTTCAGATGCTAATTCATAGCACTTATATAACATATCTGTAACTTTAACATCTTCAATAAATCTTTTTCCAGGTGCAGATGCAACTACAAATCTTCTTTCCGGATCAGACAATATTATGTCTGCAACCTTTTTAAACTGTTTTGCATCAGCAAGTGAACTTCCACCAAATTTAACAACCTTTGTTTCTTCCATTTTCTTTCAATCCTCTCACACCGAATTACGGCCTTTATATTATATATGTTTTTTTATTATAAATTGCTATCAATTATTATTTACATAAACATTAATCTGTTAATGCAAATTTAACTTAATTTAATATCCCTTAATATTATTCTTCAAT
Organism: Eubacterium album; assembly: GCF_025336545.1. Lineage (NCBI taxonomy): Bacteria > Bacillati > Bacillota > Clostridia > Eubacteriales > Eubacteriaceae > Eubacterium > Eubacterium album. The sequence goes on from NZ_JAODBU010000014.1 coordinate 8,004, forward strand.
TCTTATTCTTGTAATAATATTCTCTAATTTTTCTGATGCAGCCTTAAATTCATCTTCTGACATCGGTCTTGTAACAAAACCAATTTCATTTTCAATTCCTGCATCTATGTATGTTACATTTTCAAACGCTTCTTCAATCTTATCTTTTTCATCACCTTCAACACGAACAAAGAAAGACTTTCTTGATTTGCCAAATTCTAATAATTCTAACTTTTCTTTATCCCATATAACTGTCACAGGAATATTCAAATGTCTTACAGCATCTACAACGTCTGATACAACTGCACTTGCTGTTGGAAGTTTTCCTGCGCCACTACCGATAAATACTAAATCACCAACCATGTTTCCTCTTACTAAGATTCCATTTACAACGCCTTCAACGTTAAACAATGGATGACTTGGTGATAATAATCTTGGTGTTACAGATGCAACTATTCCGTTTGCCTCTTTTTTACATTTTCCTAATAACTTTATAGATTTTCCCATAGCTGCCGCATATTTAAAATCTATATCTGTAATATTTGTTATTCCTTCTGTATATACATCTTCAAAATCAACTGATTTGCCATAAGCAAGTGATGCTAATATTGCTATCTTTCTAACTGCGTCAAATCCTTCTATATCTGCTGACGGATTACGTTCTGCATATCCTAATTCCTGTGCCTGTGCTAATACTGTCTGGAAATCTGCACCTTCTTTATCCATTTTTGTAAGGATATAATTTGTAGTTCCATTTAAGATACCTGCAATCTCACAAATTTCATCTGCTGTAATATGCTGATTTAATGGTCTTATAATAGGTATTCCACCTCCAACACTTGCTTCAAACAAGAAGTTTCTGTTGTGGTCTTTTGCAATCTGAATTAACTCTGCGCCATATTTAGCTACTAATTCTTTATTTGATGTACAAACACTCTTGCCTGCTAAAAGTGATTTTTTCACAAAATCGTAAGCTGGTTTTAATCCGCCCATAACTTCAATAACAATTTCAACTTCATCATCTTCCAAAATAGTATTAAAATCATGAACCAATACTGATTCACATGGGTCACCAGGGAAATCTCTAAGGTCTAAAACATATTTTACGTTTATCTCCTGTCCTGCTTTTTCCCCAATCAATTTTTTGTTTGTATCTAAAATTTCAAACACTCCGGAGCCTACTGTTCCGTATCCTAAAATTGCTACATTAATCATTATCTCTTCCTCGCTTGTTTCATTATCATTGCTTATTTGCATAACAAATTTATGTATACACTTTCAAAATTTTAACATAGTTAATTTTATACTGCAACTTATTTTTCGTTACTTTGCATACTAATTTATTTTCCCTGTATACTATTTTGCTTTAAATATGCATTTATAAACTGGTCTATATTGCCATCTAAAACACTACTTACATTCCCTGTTTCTTCATTTGTCCTATGGTCTTTTACCATAGTATACGGTTGCATTACATATGATCTTATCTGACTTCCCCAGCCTATTTCTTTTATTTCTCCTCTGATTCCTGATTTCTTTTCCTGTTCTTCCTGCTGTTTTAAAAGATACAATTTAGCTTTGAGCATTTTCATTGCTTTATCTTTATTTTGCAACTGTGAACGTTCATTCTGACATTGAACTACTATGCCTGTTGGTAAATGAGTAATTCTTATTGCCGATGAGGTTTTGTTAATGTGCTGTCCACCTGCTCCACTTGAACGATATGTATCTATTCTGATATCATCATCATTAATTTCAACATCTAAGTCTTCTTCTATATCAGGCATTACATCACATGAAGCAAATGAAGTCTGTCTTTTTCCTGCTGCATTAAAAGGAGATATTCTTACAAGTCTATGAACACCTCTCTCTGATTTTAAATACCCATATGCATTTTCTCCATTAATCTGCACAGTTATGGATTTTATTCCCGCTTCTTCACCCTCTAGAAAATCTAAAACCTGAGTTGTAAATCCTTTACTTTCAGCCCAACGCGTATACATTCTATACAACATACTTGTCCAATCACAGGATTCTGTTCCACCTGCCCCTGCATTTAACTTTAATATTGCATTATATTTATCATATTCACCTGACAAAAGAGTTTTTATCTTTACTTCATCCACTTTAGAAGCAAATTCATCCATTGAACTTTTCGCCTCTTCAGCAATTTCTGCATCTTCACTCTCTTCTCCCATTTCTATTAAGACTAAAATGTCATCATACAAACTCTTTAAATTATTATATGTTTCTATTGAATCCTTTAAATTTTTGAGCTCTTTCATATATTTTTGTGCTTTGTCCATATCATCCCAAAAGTCCGGAGCTTCCATTGTTCTTTCTAGCTCAATGATTCTTTCTTCTTTATTTTGCAAATCCAAAGCATCTTTTATTTCGTCTAATTCTTTTTCATATGGAGTCAATCGATATTTTATTTCATCTAATTCTATCATCACTCTCTCCTATAATATGTATTGCCCCCTCCCTTCGGTCAGTGGCTATTCGTTGGAAACATTTATAGGAAAAAATGAACTTCGTTCATTTTTTTCTCCTATATTTTTAACAGATATAATTTACTGTTTCAATTTATTGCTTTACTTTCTGTTAACACTAGGAAAGGACAGGTATTGTCCTGTCCTCTTCCTCTTAATGTGTTCTTCCACAGCAATGTTTATATTTCTTACCAGATCCACATGGACAAGGATCATTTGGATATACCTTAGCAACATCTCTGTGCTTTGGCTTTTTAACTCCTTCATCATCCTTATTTGTTCCGGTAACCTGAGCAACTTCTTCTCGCTCAACTTTTTGTTCTACCTGAAGATGCATTAACATTTTTATTGTTTCAAATCTGATATTAAGAATCATATTTTCAAACATTTCGTAACCCTGCATCTTATATTCTACAACAGGATCTTTCTGTCCATAAGCCATAAGGCCTATTCCCTGTTTTAACTGATCCATATCATCGATATGATCCATCCATTTTCTATCAATAACCTTTAGAAGAACAATTCTTTCAATTTCTCTTATCTGTTCGGGTTCAGGGAATTCTGCTTCTTTATCTTCATATAATTTAACTGCTGCCGCCTTAAGTGTCTGCTTAAATTCAGCCTTTGATAAATTAAGGATTTCATCCTTTGTCAATAAAAGCTTTATTGGCATAATTTCAAGAATACTCTGATTCAATCCAGCAAGATCCCATTCAGATGATGGCTGATTATCTCCAATGTAAGTATCAACTTCATTTTCAACTACATCTGTAATCATCTTAACAATGGCATCTCTCATATTATCGCCGTTAAGAACTTTTTCTCTTTCTGAGTAAATAATTTCTCGCTGTTCATTATTTACTTTATCAAATTCTAATAAGTTCTTTCTAATACCAAAGTTATTTCCTTCAATCTTCTTCTGAGCTCTTTCGATTGTTTTGCTTAATGACTTATGCTGAATTTCTTCATTCTCAGGAACTCCTAATGCATTAAACACAGACATAAGTCTTTCTGAACCGAACAATCTCATTATATCATCTTCCAATGAGATGTAGAATTTAGATTCACCCGGATCTCCCTGACGTCCTGAACGACCTCTTAACTGGTTATCAATACGTCTTGATTCATGTCTTTCTGTTCCAAGTACCTTTAATCCACCTGCTGCTCTTGCTTCATCATCAAGTTTAATATCTGTACCTCTACCTGCCATATTTGTAGCAATGGTAACCGCACCGTGACGTCCTGCTTCTGCTACGATTTCAGCTTCTAATTCATGATACTTAGCATTTAAAACTTTATGAGGAATTCCCTCCTTCTTTAATAATGCACTTATTTCTTCAGATGCATCTATGTTAATTGTACCAACCAATACAGGCTGTCCCTTAGCATAGGATTTCTTTATTTCTTCTATAACTGCATGTAATTTTTCTTTCTTTGTTTTAAATACAGCATCATCATGATCAATTCTTGCTACAGGTCTGTTTGTAGGTATTGCTACAACATCCATGCTGTAAATATCTCTAAATTCTTTTTCTTCTGTAAGGGCTGTACCTGTCATACCGGCTTTCTTATCATATTTGTTGAAGAAATTCTGGAATGTAATAGTTGCAAGTGTCTTACTTTCTCTCTTAACTTTTACATGCTCCTTAGCTTCAATCGCCTGATGCAATCCGTCTGAATAACGACGGCCCGGCATAATACGTCCTGTAAATTCATCTACAATGAGAATTTCATCATCTTTTACAACATAATCCTGATCTTTAAACATAAGATTATGCGCTCTTAATGCTAAAATCATATTGTGCTGCAATTCAAGATTCTCTGCATCAGCATAATTGTCAATATGGAAGAATTTTTCAACCTTCTCAATACCCTGAGCAGTTAATGTTACAATCTTGTCCTTTTCGTTTACAAGGAAGTCGCCATCTTCTTCAATGTCAACACCCATAATAGCGTCCATCTTACTTAATTCAGGGCTTGCTGTACCTCTTTCCATCTGTCTGGCAAGAATATCACAAGCTTCGTACAACTTAGTAGACTTACCGCTCTGACCTGAAATAATCAAAGGTGTTCTTGCTTCATCAATTAAAACAGAGTCAACTTCATCGATGATACAATAATGTAATCCTCTCTGTACAAGCTGTTCCTTGTAAACGACCATGTTATCTCTTAAGTAATCAAATCCTAATTCATTATTTGTTATATATGTAATATCACAATCATATGCTGCCTTCTTAGCATCATGATCCATATCAGCAGTAACACATGCAACAGTTAAACCTAAGAATCTGTGAACCTGTCCCATCCATTCAGCATCACGGTTTGCAAGATATTCATTTACTGTAACAATATGAACTCCTTTTCCTTCCAAAGCATTCAAATATGCCGGAAGTAAACATGTCTGTGTCTTACCTTCACCTGTTTTCATTTCTGCAATTCTACCCTGATGAAGAATAATGCCACCTAAAAGCTGAACTCTATAGTGTTCTGTATTAAGAACTCTTCTCGCAGCTTCCCTTACTACCGCAAATGCTTCCGGAAGTAAATCATCCAAAGTCTCTCCTTTTGATAATCTATCCTTGAATTCTGTCGTTTTATCTTTAAGCTGTTCATCCGACAATTCCATCATAGCCGGTCTGTAGCTTTCAATCTTATCTAGCGTATGCTGATTTCTTTTAATCTCTCTGTCACTATAAGTGCCAAATACTTTACTAAATGCGCTCATTATATACTCCCAATTATGTATTTCTATGATAATAACGTTTCAATAACCTTATAATCACACTAGCATATTGTATCACTTAAGAGTTTTTTATTCAACATATTATCCCCTGCATACTGTTACTATTTTGTAAAATATTTGTTAACATCACACTTGTTTCCATACTCCCCACTGTCCACAAGTTTCAGGATTCTCACCAACTGTCCACCATTTAGCCTGATATACTTTGCCGTTATAGTAAACTCTGTTTCCATTTGTATATACAGTATTACTATCCCATGTTGGATACTGGCTTACATTTTCTGTTGTTTCAGGTGTCTTTGTTGTAACCTCAGGCGCTTTTGTTGTAGTTGTTGTCTCTGATGCCTTTGTTGTAGTTGTTTCAGGTGCCTTTGTTGTTTCAGGTGCTTTTGTAGTTGTTTCCTGTTCCTTTGTTGTAGTTGTTGTTTCTTCCGGAATAGTCTGTGTTTCTTTTTCAACTGTAAAATCAGCTATGTTACATGCTCCTCCATTTACAACTAAAGTTAATTTATATGTTCCTTTTGCTGCAAAATTAATTGTAACTTTATGACTAATAAAGTTTGTCCATGAATTGCTTGCTGTAATTGCCATTGTTGCCGCATTATTATCATTTAACTTCACAATTATGTTATCTGCATTATATTTACTATCTCCAGCAGCTAATTTCAAATCAACTGTATAATTACCCTTTGAAGGGACTTTAATATAATAGTCTAAATATGATTCATTTGTTAAATTTCCTGCATATGTTGTATTATCAGATGTATTCATTGTAATTGAACTTGTCTTTCCACCAAATGAATCTACTTTTACAGTTCCCGGAACCTGCGTTACTGTAGCTTTTCCACCTGTACCAACAATAGCCGTAGCTGATTTGTAAATTTGGTTCAACAAACTATATGTAGCATTTTTACTATCCTGGCTAATTTCCCAAATCATGATACCACCAGCATTCTGTGCTGCAAATGTAGCTTTCTTAGCCATTGTATCTAAACCATTATAGTAAACTGTTGTTCCGTTAATAACTGCTGAGTCTTTATATGCATTTGCTGAATTATTAGCAACTACATCTGCATATGACGCCCAGTTAGGTCTTTCATAGAAAGGTACACCTAGTACAATTTTAGACGCGTCTACTTTTCTTGTTGAGTTCCAATAGTTAAATGAATTTGTAAGTAAGCTATATGGTGAATGTCCTGCCCCACTATCTCCGTCATATGCCATAACATTAATCCAGTCAACCATGTTAAGAACTTCATCAGTCTGATATGTTCCACTGGTAGCAGCAACTGCTGACGATAATGTCAATCCTCTCTTTGTTAATCCTTCTCTCAAATATCTCATGAATGACGTAAATTGATTTGCTGAACTTGCTGTTGGATATTCCCAGTCAATATCAACACCATCGAATCCATACTTATCAACTACTGATAAAATACTATTTGCAAGGCTTCTGCATTTTGCGTCAGTATTTGTTGCTTTTTCAAATGCATACTGGCACAAACTTCCATCTGAATATGACCAGCCTCCAACTGCCATTTCTACTTTTGTTCCACTATTATGAGCTGCCTCAATCAAACTGTTAATTACATTTGCAGAACCGTCTACAGAATCAAGTACACCTGATGCATTTGGCAACGCAAATGAATATATTACTGTAGTTAATTTATCCCACTGAATGCTTGATGTAATATCTCCATACCAGTTTGGATAGTACGCTACTGCTTTAAAATTGTTTCCATATTTGCCCTGTGTGTCAGGTACATCTACATTTACTTCAGGCTCTGAATCATCCTGAGTTTCATTTCCATAAACTTCAACTTCCCATATAGAATATCCATAAGGGAGCGCTCTCTTAACACCCTGCATCTTTACATATCTGGCCTTTACTCCATTAAGAGATACTGTTGTAGTTCCTCCTGTCTGATTATTTAATGTCTTTGCAGTTGTCCAGGAAGCGCCATCATTTGAAATTTCTATTCTGTATTCTGTTGCATAAGCTGCTTCCCATTTAAGCACCATATTATTAATTTCATATGTCTTACCCAAATCAATACATGCCCACGCATTATCTGCAAAGTCTGATGACCATCTTGTTCCATCATCACCATCAACTATATTTTTTCCTGTAAATGTATCATTTTCGTTTCCTGAAACTGTTACTGTTTTGTTCTTTGAAATTAATTTTCCTTCAGTCTGTGGTTTTGTCACAGCTTCAGTTATTGTTTCTGTTACAGGCTGTGTAGTTGTTGTTTCAACTGTTGGCTGTGTAGTTGTTTCTACAGGTTGGCTATTTCCAGGAATTGCAGATGCATTAGTTGCTTCCAGTGCAAACTTTTCCCATGTTCCAACTGAAGTTCCACAGGCATGTAATATTCCTGATGTTGTATCATTTATATCTGTCTGAACATAATAATTATTTAAATATGTTTTAATCGCATATGTTCCATCACTCTGTTTTTCAACATAAAATTTTTCCCATGTTCCAATTGCATTACTTCTTGGAATTACCAGGTTTTCTTTATCTGTATCATCAAAAACAGCACATAAATATTTATTATTTGCTCTAGACTGGAAAGATACTGTTCCATCTGAATTATAAATAACTCTAAATTGTTCCCATGCACCGGCAGAATCTCTGTTAGCTACTAAATTAGACTGTCCATAATTATCCGCACAAACATATTTGTTATTTATAGTTGCCTTAATTGAGAAATAATCCGCATCTGTTAATGCCTTATCAGCAAAAACAATTGTTCCCGGCATAGCTTTTTTCATTGTATTATACACAATTCCATTACTACTCTTTGAACCTGTGCCAATTGAATCCTTGCTCCATTTAGCCTTAATATCTGCTAAAGAATCCGATGTAGGATTTACCTTCTGCGTTGTCTTTTCCTGATAAATTCCCCATGAACCCGAATTATTTGTTTTATATGCCCATGATGTGTAATTCCATCCTGCCTTGTTAAATTCATCCATAACATATGTCCATGCATCTTCCAATCCAAAGCATGTATATTCACCTATATATGTAGGAACTCCATAATTAGCATTATTTATGCTGTTAATAAGATTTTTACATGAATCTTTCTGTCCCTGTAAATCACTAATATAATTCCATGTATAGTGATGATATTCATACATTACATTGCTCCATCCATAATCTGATGGTTTTGGAAGATTTGCAGTTCCCCAACATGATTCCATAATGATAATATGGTCAGGGTCAACTGATCTTATTGTTTTATACATCTGATCATAAAATGCCCAATGCTTAGAAGATGTAGTTCCGGCTTTTTCACCCGGTTCGTTTAAGGTATCATAAGCTGCCACTGCCGGATTTCCTGCATAATGAGCTGCTACTGTCTTCCATAATTCTAATGTTTTATTTTTATAATAGTTATTTGAGAAAAATGTTACGTCAGATACGTTGTCAATTACTTCCCCTGAATGATCCTGTCCATTTTGTGATCCAAATGTCCCATGTAAGTCCAAAATTACATAAATTCCTCTCTTACTGCATTCCTCAACAAACCAGTCAAGTTTGTTAAAAGCATCATCTCTAAGGACCCAATCCGACTTAGAATTGTCATATTTGTATAGATTCATGTAAGTAAACGGAACCCTTATTGCACTCATTCCCATTTCCTTACAATTGTCAAAATCTGATTCTGACCAATAGTTGTTTTCATACAAATCAAGTAATTCATACATAGTATTTTTTCCAAATCTGTTTTCAAGATTTGACATAAGTGTTTTCTGGTCTCGTACATTTGTAGAACACATCCAACTTTCCTGTACAAGCCATCCTCCCGTATTTGTACCTCTTAAGTACACCATGTTTCCTTTACCATAATTATTCTTAATTGATGTACCATCACATTTTAAGAAATCATTGCTGGTAAAACCCGTTGTTGCTGCTTTTACTTCTTTATTGTTCTTGTATGTATATAGACCCGTAAGTAATCCTGCTGTCATTGTTACACACAAAAAAGAAGCAAGCAATTTCTTGCCAATTCTTTTTGCATTTCGCATAATCAAAACCTCCTCAATATATTGCACATATGTGCGCCCAATCGTAGCGTGCAATCTAAACCTCATATAGCAAAACCCCTAACGTTTTACGTTTTACTGCACTGTTTATATTATAAAATTTACCCCACTTTTTTTCTATAAAATAAAACTGCTTTTATTCGTAAACGTAATTTTTGTATATTTCGATATTTGGCAGCCATATTTTTTATGCAAATTGTCTAGTCAGTTTTGTTTTGAATCGTTTTTAACATCTAAATATTTATTATATGTTCATAAAAATATTTTTATATTTATATTACAGTTCTATTGCTTTTGATTCTATTCTTTAATTAATCTCTTGCACCATATTACTTAATAAACATTTAATGCATCCAATGTTTATAATTTGTAATCTTAGTTTTCTGTATGCAAAAGAAAAGTTCGAGGTTGTGAATGTTATTAGCATCCCGGTTATAAACTTGGTTTACTCCATTCTTTACAAAGAGCCAAAAAAGGAACCGCAAATGGCATTTACCATTTGCAGTTCCTTTTTATAATTATCTAAATATTTATTTAACTATCTTAATCAAATTCCGGTTCAATTAATCCGTATGTATTTCCTTTTCTCTTGTAAACAACGTTTACTTCATCCGTTTCTGAGTTAAGGAAAACAAAGAAATTATGTCCAAGCATATCCATCTGAACACAAGCTTCTTCAGGATCCATTGGTTTAATTCCAAATTTCTTACTCTTAACAATCTTTATTGTTTCTTCTTCATCTTCGTAATCTGCATCTATAAATTCTGATGTAAATAACTCTTTATATGATTTCTTCTTGTCAACAAGTTTATTTTTATGTTTAACAAGCTGGCGCTCAATCGTTTCTAATACTAAATCGATTGTAGCGTACATGTCGCTGCTTTCCTCCTCTGCTCTAATAATAGTTCCCTTTACTGGAATTGTTACCTCAATCTTCTGACTGTCCTTTTCAACACTGAGTCTGGCAATAATCTCTGTATCTGGTACAAAATACTTCTCAAGCTTGCTAAGTTTGTCCTCTACTGCCTGTCTTAATCCGTCTGTAATCTCAATGCCTCTACCTATGATTTTAATTTTCATGGTACCACTTCCTTTCCGTTTCTGATGGATTAATTATACCATATAATCATAAGATTTAACAAGCGAAAAGCAAACTTTATTTACAAGTTTTTCACATTTATTTTGTGTTATTTTATTAACAAATTTACACTATTTTTCCATACATCTTTTTCGACATATGTTTTTGTATAAATTGCACAATTTGACACCTTAACTTATTAACATTCATTTTCCTCCATTATTTGAGTTATTAACATATTCTTTTGGCATTTTTCCCTTTAAAACAAGTTATCAATCTAGTTATTAACACTATTAACATTATTTTTTGTTGATTCATGTCGTATTTTGTTTTATGGCGTAAAAGAACGTCTGTTTTGTGTATTAGTAATAAAAATGATTTTCTTTGGTAATTTTCACTATTTTTTTATTGACTTTTTTCCAATATTATGAACCATTTTCTCAGTGCGGATTAATACTTTAAGAATTAATTTCGAAATTCTAAAACAATTTACTTTTTTACTCCCTAATTACCAACATATTTAACTAAAAAGAAACATGGGCTGTGAATGTTATTAACAGCCTGGTATAAACTCGGATTACCCCCACGCTTGACAAAGAGCCAAAAAAATAAGACCGAAAAATTCGGTCTTATTTTATATGTTATTCTTAGTTCATAATTCTTCTTGCTGCACAAGGTGAACCTACACCACTGATAATAATACCAGTTTCTTCTGTAGATGCATGAATAATCTGTCCACCACCTATGTAAATAGCAACATGGCTAATTGAATTGCCACCATATTTATAGAATACCAAGTCACCTGCCTGTAAGTTTCCTGTTGATACACTTGCACCATTGTATACCTGTGTATATGATGATCTATTCAAGCTATATCCAAAATGCTTATATACTGACATTGTAAATCCTGAGCAGTCTGTTCCATTTGTTAAACTTGAGCCACCATAAACATATGGGTTGCCCAAGAACTGTTTAGCATATGCTACAACTGCAGCAGCACTACCTGATGAGCTTGAGCTACTCGAGCTGCTTGATGAACTACTGCTACTTGATGAACTGCTTGAGCTTGAGCTATTACTTGTTGCAGGTTTACTGTAACTTGAGTTACTTGATGAACTACTGCTACTTGATGAACTGCTACTACTTGAACTTGAACTACTTGAATTATAATTAACTGATGTATTACTCTGATTCTGTTGTTCCTGTTGCTGTGCATCTATAGCTGCCTGAGCTGCTTCTGCTTCTCTTTGCTGTTCAGCTAAAATTGCTTCCTGCATAGCCTTTTCTTCTTTTAGTGTAATTGCAGTATCCATATCTATTGTAACATCAACGAAATCTGCTGAAACCCAACCACTCATACTTCCTTCGCCATCAGGTTTCTTCATCTTAATCTTAACCCATGATCCATCTTTACTAAATTTCTTAATAACATAATGTTCATTCTGGTAAACGTTAGTCACAACTTCTGATTCTGTAGTAGGCTTTGTTCTAACACGAATACCTGTGTCATTCATATTAGCAATAACATAACCTGCATCCAATGCATAATCTTCTGCTTCTGAACCTGTTACAAAATAATCAGCTTTTATGTAACCTGTTACGTTTCCGGATCTGACTTTGTACCATCCGTCTTCTGTTGTTTCAAGAATAACTGCGCCACAATTGCTGTATACTTTACCAACAACTTTACTTTCAGTACTAGGTTTCTTTCTTACGTTTACGTAATCATCACCTGTTACAGATGTAATTGCAATATCCTCAAAATATTTGTTTTCCTTATCTTTACTTGCCTGAGCTGCCTGTTGCTGTGCTTCTTCTGCCGACTGCTGTGGAATTAAAGTTGAAATATCTGTAGCCTGTGTTTCTGCTTCTGTTGCAACACCTGCTGTGTAATCATTCAACGCAACTGCAATTCCAGCACCTGCAATCTCAGTGTCTAATGTGTCAGCCGCTACCGTTTTTCCACCTGCAAAAATTGCTGTTCCTGCTAATACTCCAAACGCTAACGCTGTCATATTTCTATAGTGCTTCATGTAAACCTCCGTGTACTTTCACTATTTATTACAAAATTATTACGTTGTACATTATAACAACACTGTCTATTATTGTCAACAAAGATACTTTGACAATTCATGCCACTATTACACTATCAATAGTGCATTAAATAAGTGTCATTTTCATAATGCTTCCTACAACAATTTTATATATTACCAGTTATCTATTTGCTTTTTGTGAACAAATTAAATCAATTTTGTGGCAAATTATTTCATTGTATTTTAATATCTAAATATTAATTTATATTATTCTAAATTTACTATATCTATATTAATTTATATTAAATATGTGTTATTATTGTGTTGATAATAGTTTTTAGGAAGGATTTTATCAACTATGGAAAAGTTTTAATGTTTTGAAATACTTTAACATAAAAAATTTTATAAATACAAACTTTTTATACTTCTGTGTAAAAATTTTTTATACGTTTATATTTTTCAATACATTGAAGTTTTAATATAACTAATTTTTCATTACTGATATTATATTAATTATGAATAAAACAGTTTTAATAACGGGAGCCTCCCGTGGAATCGGCAAACAAATTGCAATTATCTTTGCTCAAAATGGTTTTAATATCGTAGCAACCTGTCACAATAATATTGACACCCTAAGTTCTTTAAAAAATGAGCTTTCAAAATATAATGTTAATATTTTCCTGTTTCAGGGTGATTTATCAAAGCAGTCAACTATATCTGATTTAATTAAATTTTTAAAGAATAATAATATTTCAGTTGACGTTCTTATTAACAATGCAGGAATATCTGTTGTTGGATTAATTCAGGATTTATCAATTGACGATTGGAATTATATTTGGAATACAAATGTAACAGCGCCTATATTTTTGTCAAAAGAACTGGTTCCTCATTTTTTGCATAACCATTCAGGTAAAATAATTAACATTTCTTCTGTATGGGGAAATGTCGGTGCTTCATGTGAAGTCGCATACTCAGCAACTAAAGGTGCAATTAATTCTTTTACAAAAGCTTTAGCTAAAGAACTCGCGCCTTCAAATATTCAGGTTAATGCCATTTCATGTGGAATTATTGATACTGATATGAACAGCCACCTTTCTTCAGATGATATCAATGAAATTGTAACCGATATTCCTGCCGGACGTATTGGAACTCCTAAAGACATTGCATTGACTGCACTCTCTTTAGTAAATGGCAGTGATTATTTAACCGGTCAGATTATCACTGTTGATGGTGGATGGATATAAAAAACTCCTATGATGCACTTTAAAGTTACGTTGATTTTCTAATTATTAGATTTCTTAATTGTGAGGGTTTGTGATATTAACTTAATAACGCTCGCGCTGCTTGTCACTCGCAGCAGTTCTAAATCTCCAGCTATATTTTGCTGTTAGAACCTTTGGTTCTAAGCAAAATCCGCTGTCAATTTGAACCGGCGGTGACAAATGCCTTTAGTTAATATCACAAACCCTCACGTAAGACCATCAAATAGATTGACAAACCATCAAAAACTTCGATTACCCAATTTTAGTTCTAACTCTTTTAGGTTCAGTTAATTAACCTTAAGTGTATCATAGGATTTTTCTATGATTTTGTGTTATTTCTATATTTATTTTTTGTCTAAATATTCCATATCTTCTTTTGTTAATTCAAAATCTACTTTTGAATTTTCTATTATACGTTCTTTCTTTGTAGATTTAGGAATTACAACATTGCCTTTTTGTAACGAATATCTTATACACACCTGTGGTATTGTAACACCATATTTTCTTGCAATTACTTCTATATATTTGTCATTTACAATATTTCCTGTTGCAAGCGGAGAATATTACATTATCTGCATATTATATTTATTGCAAAATTCAATAGTCTCTTCCTGTCTGTTACCTATATGGAAGCAGATTTGATTTACCATTGGTACTATCTTAGCAATTTCTAACACCGGCTCTAAATGCTGTTTTGCAAAATTTGATACTCCGATACTCTTAGCTTCGTTTGCTTCATAAATTTCTTCCATAGCCTGCCAGCTTGCTATGTTTCCTTCTGTACAGTCTTTTCCCCACTCATCCCACGGCCAAGGTGCATGTATTAGATACAAATCAATATATCCTAAATTAAGTGTTTCCATTGATTTGTTAAAGCATTCTTTAGCAATATCATAGCCTTTACATTCGGCAGGAAGTTTTGTAGTTATAAATATTTCTTCTCTTGGTATTCCTGAATTTCTTACTGCTTTGCCAACACTTTCTTCATTGCCATATGCTGCTGCGGTATCAATATGTCTATATCCTGTTTCTAAAGCATATGAAACAGCATCGTATGTGTCTTTTCCATTTGGTATCTGCCATGTACCTAATCCTAATTTAGGAATCTTTACTCCATTTTGCAGTACATAACATTCATCAAGTATCATTTCTTTTCCTCCTTTATTTATTAATAATCTCTCGGAGTCTCTAAGCCAGTAAAATCAAGACTTCCCGATTCCCTTTTTATTAAAGCCTCCACTTTAATTCCATTATTTTGCTGGTATGATTACTCAAGATTCCGAGAGACCATATTATTCTGTTCTCCATTTTCATATTCCACTATTCTTGCTGTTGCGCCGGATGATTTTACTCCGTATCCACTGTTATTGATTACATGTTCTATTCCCGGATGTCCATTTAACATAACGGTTACCGTGTTATGTAATTTTACTCCTTCAATATCAGGGACCTCTACTGCTCTATCTATTGTAATAGTAGCATCTCTATTGTAACTATATACACCTACGCCATAACTTTCAAATGTTAATACATTATCTCCCACTTTTAATGACGCAAATCCATTTACTTTACCATTATTGCTCATAAATTCACTTTGATTTGGAACATCATAAGGTATCTCACTTTGATAGAAGTATAATCTTCCACCATTTCCATCCCATATTGTCTGGTATTCCTGAAAATGTTCTACAAACAATCCGTACATAATTACATTATCACCATGAATTACAGCACCATTTTTTGCTGTATTTTTGTCCCATGCCACATTATCTCCATGATCTGCTCTCCATACCCATAAATTGTCGCCAATAACGTCATTACTGTTTACTGTAATACAATTTTCAACTTTTCCTTCGTAGCTTGAGCCTCCAACTCTAAAGTATACATCACTTAAAGTTGTAGGGTTTGCTCCATGAGAAACATCGCTCTTTTTTGCACCTACTTCAAGCAATGTATCTGACTCTTTTTCACCTGCTTCAAATAACACTCCTGCTATTTTCACCCCGTCAACATCTGCTATTTTCATTGCTTTATTTCCATTGACAGATACAATTGTTGCCATTCCCATTCCATATACTATTGTATCGCTATTTTTAACATTTAACGGTTTATTTATTTCATAAATTCCAGGCGTTAGTAATAAATTTTTGCCTGCTGCTAAAGCCTCATTAATTGTATCTGCATCATCCGTATTTGGATTTGCGATGTAGAATTTATTTAAGCTGACAAATTTACCCTTTGTTCCACTTTCCCATGATACTCCAACAGCATCTGTCCTAAGTTCAGGAACAATAACTCCGTATCCATATTCTTCATCATATGTAAGGTATGGCTTTTCCTGAATAACAGGTGTAGTCTGCACTTTTGTATATGGCGAATACGGCCATGTTCCTGCCGGAGTTCTTACAGTATCAATCCCAACAAAAACCATATTCCAAACTCCGCCATCCCACAATCTCCAAAAATCATTTCTTGTAAGATACTGCTGCTGTGAACCTGATGAAACTGTTCCATTTGAATAGCAGTCAGCCATAAATCCACCACTTGACCACCCTTCTCCATCACTGAGAACCATTCCATCATTAAACTTCATTCTTCTAAGTGAAACCGCCTGTGAATTTGCCCACATACAATATTCATTTACTGAAAAATTCTCTGCACTTCTCCAGAAATTGCATGTTGCATTATGATACATCCAGTCAGCGTTGACCCACAACTTGTTAATATTTGTATCTGTAGGTAAAACTCCAAGTCCTGATACCTGTGTGTAATAACCAACATTTACAGATAATGATGTATCATATGCACCCGGTTTAAATAAAATTGCATATCTCTCTTTTCCGAACTGATTTGTTTCCTGTTTTTTATAAATTTCATCTACTTTAGACTGAATTTCATTTTTATCATCTTCCGGAGAAAATACATATGTATTTTCTCCAAATACTGTAGCATCTTTTACAGGTTCACCATCACTTTCATAGTCAATTGCATTTTCTATTTTCTCTTCTGTCTGTGCCTCAGTAACATTTTGTGTCACATTCTTTTTAGCTGTTTTGTTATCACTTTCTCCACAACTCCACAATAACATCGATGCAAGTGCTGCTGTTACTGCAATATAAACCTTTCTATTCATCATTCTCCTCCAAATCAATTTTTGCTACATAAATCCCATCTCTTGCCGTTATAAACAAAGTATCTTTATTTGTTCCACCTATATCAAATGTAGATGGTCTTGACGCTACATGAATAGATTTTACAATTTTTCCATTTTTATATATTTTTATATCGTCATCTCCAACCAAAATATTATCTTTAATATTTCTAACGCAATAATCTCCCTCTTCAATTATTACATTCGGATTTATAAGATAACCATTTTTATCAACTGTACACTCAAATACTCTTTTGTACATTTCATCAACTGAATACATTTTTTTGCCACATGATGAAATCGATAAGTTATTACTCCTTATTAAATCATAATGATTTGGAATTATAGTTTTTCCATCTGTTGCTATCCAGGCTTTTTCAGGCTTATATCCTAAAACTTCTTTATAATCTGAACCATCTCTCCATCTATTACCAGGATATATAACTCTATCAGGTTCTATTTTGCCCATTTCCACCATATCTAATGGTTGCATTTCTCCATTATTATCTAATGTAAATACTATTGTATAGGCATCTCTGTTGTACCAAAATCCATATGAAGTACCATATGAGTCCGAAGGCAAAATATTTTCCTGTTTTTTTCCATCTACTGTAGCATTCTTTGGAATCACATATTCTCCAACAATTATTATTCTGTCATTTGTATCAAATCCCACAGAATTAATTTTATAAGGTGATTCAAATATTTCAGTAAGTTTATAATCTTTTCCGTCTACACAATAAATTTTCTTATCAAGACTGTCTACAAAATAGAAATCACCTTTTTGATTACAAATCCCTCCATCAGGGAATCTGAATCCACTATATAATTTTTGTGGTTCATTAGTTTTAGTTATTCTAATATTTCTGCCAACATTTCCCTTTATATCAATCTTTGTTGCCTGCCATGTTCTTATTTCTACATTTGAGTTTACATCCAAAAGATAATTATCGATTGTGTATTTCATTTGTGAGAAATTATGTGCATTTATAAATGAAATATTTTTGCAGTCAAATGTTTTTACACAATAATCATAAGGCTTATTTACAAATATTGTTCTAAAATGATATGTCATTGCAAATGTAATATCTTCACAATTATGTAGTTCTATTGGTCTTGCAAATTCGCCTTCTGCCACTTCCTCCTCTGTCTGTATTCCATAGATTGTCCAGTTCTTAACATTATTCATCAACAATTCATGTCTACAATGATGCTCAAGTGACATACAATAAATCTTTCCCGGTGTATCAGTATTTTCGATAGTTATTCCTGCTGTTACATAAGGACTTGCAGACCACACATCCTTAATTACTCCGCCACCATTAACAACTATTGATGGATACTGATAATCCCACATACGCTCAGGATTACTGTCTGCAGTTCTTGTTGAGTTATAAGGCATTTCAAACGCTCCTGTACCTTTAACAAGATTTCCATGTCCACCAAACATTTTTACATCATTAATATATGAATCAATATCGCCGTTCCACTTAAGTCCTATTGCTCTTGGATTTTTTCCACCTGTTTCTATTCCTATACCAAATAATATGTTGCTTTTTCCACTTTCAATAAATGCTATACCTTTTCCATATCCGGTAAATCTTTCTGCATTATCTTTAAGTATAAATTTAGTAGAAACAGGATTAAGTCCAATAATAACTGTATCATCTTTTAATTTGATAGTATCTGTAAGCAAATATTCTCCCTGTGGGAAATAAAGATATGTATACTTTTCAATTAACTCCTTAAGAACCTTTGTATCATCCGTAACTCCATCTCCAATAAGACCATTTTTCTTAACATTTATCCACTGTTTTACTTCAGGTAAAGTCTTTAAATCTGTATACAAAACATTATAGTCAATTTGCTTTTCTCCTATATATAATATATCTTTAATTTGTTTTTCAGGATACTCATCACTTGCTGTTATTCCATGTATATATTCATTTATATGTGCACAATCATATTTATTATCTATTGTATTTTCTGTATCCTTATAACTTACGATAACATTGCATTTTTCTAAATAGCAATTCTTTACATAAATACTTGTTAACGAATTATTTTCTAATGCAATATTCAATAATTTATCCACATTTTTAAATATAGAATCTTCTACATATAATTTTTCAAAAAATCCATCCTGTACCTCTACAAACTGTGGCACATTTTTCACATCAGTTCTTACTATTGTAAGACCTGCCTCTCTTGTAAAAATAGCTGCTTTTTTCTGATTTTCAAATTTTGTATCTACCATTACAAATGGCCATCCCGGAGAACACTTTGTAGTGATTATTCCGTAATTTCCACCGACAATTTCTATATCCTCCATTTCATTTCCCACATCATATATTCCTGCCATTCCTGAATTGACGTTAATTGTAATGTGAGCTAAAAAAGCATGTTGTGCATAATGTGTCCTAAAAGCTACCGCATAATCATTTTCTCTACCTAAGTTAATATTAACATTAGACATTGCACTATAGAAAGTTCCCGGATTAGCATCATTTGCATTCACATTTGTCCCTTCCGTTACAACTCTGTCCACAAACCAGAACAAATATCTAAAATGACCTTTATCGTCTTCCTTTGATATATTAAAATTTAATGCATTATCCTTTAATATAAATTCAGGTCTTTTTTCTCCATATCCGATTATTCTTACTGCCTTTGGAATATAAATTGTCTTACTTAACAGATATTTTCCTTCAGGAACAAATACAATTCCATAACCGTATTCTTCTACAACCATATTAACTGCTTTTTGCAGTTCATCTGATACATCCACTATTCCATCATTACTAATATTAAAATGGTCTGCGTCAAAATATATCGCAGACTCATCCTCTATTTTCCCCGTATAAAAACTTGTTTTCATAACAAATACCTCATATTTCTCAATAATATATGTATTCTTTTTAAAATACTTTATTCTTTTTTATTGAAACAATTTTATCAGATATTTTTGTTAAAATCAACATTAATTGATTAAATCAAAGCATTATTTTTGTGCATTTTTATCATATTTTTCTTTAACATTTTTGTAGGCATAAATAAAAGAGCACCACTTTTTTATGATGCTCTTTCATTAAAATTATTCTCTCTTTATCAATCTTCTAAAACTAAGCTGTTTCTTCCTGCTGTGCCCATTGTGAATTGTATAGTTTAGCATAGAATCCATCTTTTTCCATTAATTCGTTATGATTTCCCTGCTCGATTATATCTCCATCTTTCATTACAAGAATTAAATCGGCATTCTTTATAGTTGAAAGTCTGTGGGCAATTACAAAACTTGTTCTGCCTTTAAGCATATTATTCATACCACGCTGAATTCTTTGTTCTGTTCTTGTATCTACTGAAGATGTTGCTTCATCTAATATCATAATCGGATTATCTGCGAGTATAGCTCTTGCAATTGTAAGAAGCTGTTTCTGTCCCTGTGATATGTTACTTGCTTCTTCATTTAATTCCATTTTATATCCATCCGGAAGAGTTCTGATGAAATGGTCTGCGTGAGCTTTCTTAGCTGCTGCAATTACTTCTTCATCTGTTGCGTCTAATCTGCCATAACGGATATTTTCCATAATTGTTCCTTTAAATAACCATGTATCCTGAAGAACCATTCCAAATTCCTGTCTAAGTTCGCCTCGGTTAAAATCTTTGACATTATGTCCGTCAATAAGAATCTGCCCCTTATTTACGTCATAGAATCTCATTAATAATTTAACAATTGTAGTCTTTCCTGCTCCGGTAGGACCAACTATTGCTATCTGTTGTCCTTCCTTAATATCAGCACTAAAATCATTAATTATAGTCTGATTTTCATTGTATCCAAAGTTTACATGATCAAATGTAACATTTCCTTTAACAGTGTTTATATCTACAGGATTTGCTACGAATTGGTCTTCTTCTTCCTCGTCTAAGAATTCAAATACTCTCTCAGCTGCTGCTGCCATACTCTGCATCATATTTGAAACCTGTGCCACCTGCTGAATTGGCTGTGTAAAATTCTTTACGTATTGGATAAACGCCTGAATATCACCGATTTCAATTTTTCCATTTATAGCAAGATAAGCACCCGAAATTGCAACACCAACATAACCTAAATTTCCAACAAACTGCATTATAGGCATCATTAATCCTGAGAAAAACTGAGATTTCCAAGCTGATTTATAAAGGATTTCATTTGTATCATGAAATTCTTTCTTTACAGTTTCTTCTTTATTAAACGCCTTTACAATATGATGACCACTATATACTTCTTCTACCTGACCATTTATATGACCTAAATATTCCTGCTGACTCTTAAAGTATTTCTGTGAATGTTTAATTACAAAACTAATTAATAAGATACTCACAGGTAATGTAATAAGTGTAATAAGTGTCATCGGTACACTTATTGTTATCATCATAATAAATACACCGATTAATGTACTTATAGATGTAATTAACTGTGTTATACTTTGATTTAATCCATTTCCTAATGTATCTACATCATTTGTAATTCTTGATAAAACTTCACCGTATGTTCTACTTTCAAAATATTTGAGTGGCATTCTATTTATTTTTTCTGAAATTTCTTTTCTCATACGGTAACAGATTTTCTGTGTTATACCCGTCATTACAAATCCCTGAATAAGATTGAATACACAACTAACTCCATATAACGCCAATACTATTAAAAGTATTTTTCCAACATATCCAAAATCAATTCCACCTTTTCCGGATATCTTGTTCATAATTCCATCTGAAAGTGCTGTTGTCGCTTTACCTAATACCTTAGGTCCTGCAACAGTAAATACAACACTAAACATTGCACAAACCATTACTGCAAATACGCCATATTTATAATTTCCAATATATCGTATTAATTTTCCAATCGTGCCTTTAAAATCTTTAGCCTTTTCACCTGACCCCATTCGGCCGCCGCCCATAGGTCCTCTCATTCTTTTTGGTGGATTTATATTTGTTCTATTTTCATTACTCATCTTTATCCACCTCCTCATTTAAACTTGCTGCCAATTCGGCTTCTGACATCTGAGATGATGCTATCTGCTTATATACCTCACAATTCTTCATTAATTCCTTGTGTGTTCCTTTTCCAACCATCTTTCCATCATCTAAAACAATAATCTGCTTTGCCTGTAATACAGTGCTTATTCTTTGAGCTACAATAATTACTGTACTTTCTTTTACCTTAGGACTCAATGCTTTTCTTAATGCTGCATCAGTCTTAAAGTCTAACGCTGAGAAACTGTCATCAAAAATATATATTCTAGGATTTTTTGCAATTGCTCTTGCAATTGATAAGCGCTGTTTCTGTCCTCCTGAAACATTAGTTCCACCCTGTGAAATAGGACTATCATATTTTTCTTCTTTACAATCAATAAATTCTGTTGCCTGAGCAATTGTTGCAGCCTCTAACATTTGTTCATCGGATGCATTCTCTGCTCCATATTTTATATTAGATGCAATTGTTCCTGAGAACAAAATTCCCTTTTGCGGTACATATCCAATATTATCCCTTATTGATTTCTGTGATAAATCTTTTACATCAATTCCATCAATTGTAATCTGTCCCTCTGTTACATCGTAAAATCTAGGAATAAGCTTTGCTACAGTACTCTTACCACTACCTGTACTACCTATAATAGCAGTAGTTTCACCAGGTTTAGCAATAAAATCTATTCCCTCTAAAACATTTGTATCTCCATCAGGATATTTAAAATCAACATTTTTAAATTCTACAATTCCCTTTGGTGCATCTAACATCTTAGCTTCTTTTTTATCTTTTATAGAAACATCTGTATCTAAAACGTCATCTATTCTTTCTGCTGCAACTGTTGCTCTAGGAAGCATAATTGATACCATTGTTATCATAAGGAAAGACATAACTATCTGCATTGTATAGGTAATAAATGCAGTCATAGACCCAACTTCTAAAGCACCCTGATTAATTCTGTGGCTTGCAACCCATTCAATCAATATTGTAATTCCATACATAACCATCATCATAAGTGGCATCATAAATGTCATTACTCTATTTGTAAATAACATTACCTTTGTCAAAGATTTATTTGCAACATCAAATCTTTCTTCTTCTTTCTTTTCTCTGCTAAATGCTCTTATTACAGGAATTCCTGTTAAAATTTCTCTCGAAACAAGGTTTACTCTGTCAACTAAATCCTGCATAATTTTAAACTTAGGCATAGCTAAAGCCATCAATATTGCTACCAAACATAAAAGAGCAACAACAGCAACTACGATAATCCACTCCATACCTGAGTGTGTTTTTATAACCATTATTATGCCGCCCACAGCAAGAATAGGTGCATAAGCAACCATTCTAAGAAGCATTACACATACCATTTGAATCTGTTGAACATCATTTGTGCTTCTTGTAATTAATGATGCTGTAGAGAACTTATTAATTTCTGCATCAGAAAATTCCAATACTTTATTAAATACTTTTTCTCTTAACTCTTTACCGATTGAAGCTGATACTTTAGATGCGAGGAAACCAACAATAATCGCACTTACAGTCATTAAAAGTGCCATTGCAAGCATTTTTGCTCCTGTACTCCACAAATAACTAACTTGCTTTGTTTCAACATCTACTCCGATTTTTTTGTATTCCTTTTTTACAAATGAAATAGCTGAAGACTGAACAAGAGAATCTCCCATAGAATCAATTGCTGACCCCATTTTATCTCTTACTGTATCTCTTATTAAATCGAAATGAGCTGCCATAAACTGTTCCTGTGTCATAGTTCCATTTTGAACTGCTGCTAAGTCCATCTTAGCCTGATTATCAAGAGAATCCATATCAATTTCTTTCATGTACTCACTCATATCCTGACCAGTATTTTCATTATTGTTCTTCTTGTCCTGTGCCTGAGAAATCATTGAATATACAAGAATTGGTTCTGAAAAAGTCTTATCTAACTTTTCCATGTTTTCTTTTGATTTATCTTTTAACTTATAATTTCCATTACTTTGTTTCTTATATGCAGACTCCCATTTACTTTTTTCTTTATCAGTCATCCACATTGCAATTCCCTGATAACTTTCTTCTGAAATTTTCTCCGGTGTTGCATATTCAATTCCTGAATTATTAATACCTGTATCAATTAATGATGCTGTATAATCAGGTAAAGACAGGTCGCACATAGCCTGTATAAACAAAAATGCTATTATTGTAAATACCATTGGCATATGCCCCTTGAAATTTTTAAAAAATCTCATCTTAATTCTCCTTTTCTTTTTTTAATGTCTTGCCTTCTTCAAGTATAGCTGCATAAAATTTTTCCTGAAAATTCAAATATTGCTGTAATTCTTCTTCAGTAAAATGTGAAAATACTCTTTCAAAATATCCTTCCACATCCTTTTTTTTCTTTTCTACAAGTTCATTGCCTTTTTTTGACAATTTTATTAATGTATTCCTTCTATTATCAGAATCTACTTCTCTTACTATATATCCTTTATTTTCCAAACTTTTTAGTGTTCTTGAAATAGACTGCATTGACACATGCAATCCTTCTGCAAGTTCTGATACATTGACTGATTTATTTTCCATTTTTTCTGATTTAACAAGCCAAAATATTATACTGCCTTCCATTCTTGAAATATCATCAGATAATTTTGGATGATGAAACTTTCTGAATTTCATCATTCCTTTTATGACCTTTTCTACAAGTTCCTTATTGTACTCGCTCATTTCATCCTGTCACCTCCAAGCTTAATTAGACTTTAGCAAAAAAATAAACACTGTTTATATTTAACAACGTTAACTGTAAACAGCGTTTATTATTTTACTCTTATTTTTTAATCTGTCAACAACTTAATTTAAAATTTAACTAATCGTTAACATTTCTTACTATATTTTTTTACATCGATTCTATCACCCATAATAGAATCCATTCTCGTATCATCTTTTATAAGAATCTCTTTTTGTGCTTTGCTTAGTTGTTTAATCCAATATTCTAATTTAGATGCAAGTGCTTTATTTTCTGTCTGCCAAGCAGCTTCAAGTTTTAAAGCCACATGACTTCTTGTATATTTTGCACTTTTTTCTCCTGCTCCAAAATGTTCTTTCATTCTTCTATCTAAATCCGTAGTTATCCCTGTGTAAATCGAATCGTCTTTACATCTTAACATATAAATATAGTACATTTTATTCTCCCATTTTTCTAAATATTCCTCGTATAACAATTATTGATATAACTGCTGCCCCACCATCTGCTATAGGTGCCGCATACATAATGCCATCTATTCCAAATATCATCGGTAAAACTACTATTAAAGGTAGCAGAAAAATAATCTGTCTTGTAAGTGCAAGAAAAGTTCCCTTCATTGGTTTTCCAATTGCCGTACTAAAAGTTGAAGTTATTGGTTGTATCGCATTTGCAAATGTCATAAACAAAAATATTCTAAAATAATTTGTTGCAAACTGATAATATTCTTTTGTACCATTTCCAAATATACTAATGATATTTCTTGGGAAAACCTGAAACATTATAAAGGCTATCACTGATACTATTGTACCACTTATAACAGCTAGTTTATATGTTTCTTTCACTCTGCTATAATTTTTTGCGCCTATATTAAAACTTGCAATTGGCTGTATTCCCTGCGATAGTCCAATTATCACAGCAAAATAAATTTGATTAACTTTCATTATTATGCCTGCACACGCTAACGGAATTGAATCCCCATAATTTGATAACGCCCCATAGTATGTCAAAGATTTATTTAATGTAATTTGAACAATCATTATTGCTATCTGATTTGAAAATGGTGTAACCCCTAATGATGCAATTCTACCAATACATTTTAAAGAAGGAATAAAATGTTCTTTTTTTAACTTTACTGTCTTATAGTGCCTTAAATAATTTATCACTAAGACAAACGAAACAAATTGTCCAATAATTGTTGCTAACGCTGCCCCTTTCATTTGCCAATCAAATACCATAACAAACAAATAATCAAGAATTATATTAATTATTGCACCTACAAGATTGCATGTCATAGAAAAATCAGGGCTTCCGTCCGCCCTTATAATATGTCCTCCCCCAAGTCCCATTATAAGAAATGGTATTCCAATTGCCGTAACACCAACGTAATCTTTAGCATATCCTAAAACATTGTCAGGTGATCCAAAAAATTTTAATAAAGGTGTTAAAAACAATAATATTCCTATAGCTATTATAGTTCCAAGTATCATTATTCCTGTAACAACATTACCTATATAAAAGGGGGCTTTTTCTTTATTTCCTTTTCCCATTTCAATATTAAATGCTGCCGCACCACCAATTCCAAATAGTAAACCTAATGCTACACATATTGTACTTACAGGAAATGCTACATTCGTAGCTGCATTTCCTAATGTTCCAACAGTTCTTCCTATAAAAAACTGATCCACTATATTATAAAAAGAACTGACAAGCATAGCTACTATGCTTGGTATTGCAAATTTACGCAACAACTTACTTATCGGTTCAATCCCTAACGGATTTCTGATTTCACTATTTTCTTCCATTTCTTTATCTCTCTTTTATATTTACTTATATTTTTTTCTTTTGTCTTAAAACTATTCGTACAATTTTATCACATATACAAATAACTTTTCCACCATAAAATTATATATATTTCTATGCCTTACCAACTTATTAATATTATTTGTTCAATTTATATATGTTTTTAATGAATTAAGGAATCGTTTTCTACCTATATTTAACTTGTTTTAAATAATTACACTATGTTATAATTTTAGATAATATTGCTATTGTTTATTAAAGCATAATATACATAGCACCCCATATATTTAAATTAATCGTCATTCTATGAATGAAAACTTATAATTATGAAATTATTTTATTAAATTACTATGAAAGGATAAAAATATGAGAGGTATATACTCAAATAAAACTGAGATTAGGCATAAAGTATTTACGGAAGTTGCCCGAATGGCATATGAAGGTGGAGATTTTTCACGTATGGAAGAACTACCATATAAGATTATGCCAGGTGAAATCGGTAACTACTATGACAATATTTTTCTTGAGAGAGCAATTATAGGAGAAAGATTGCGTGCTACTATCGGACTCCCTATAAGAAAAGTATCTGAACATGCTCCTCTTTCGGAAGGTATTGATAAAAGTGCTATTGATGAAAAATACTATGATCCACCACTTATTAATATAATTAAATTTGCATGCCATGCATGTCCTGAAAAACGAATTTTAATAACTAACGGATGTCAGGGTTGTTTAGAACATCCTTGTATTGAAGTATGTCCTAAAAAAGCTATTCATATGGAAAACGGTCGTTCTATTATTGATCAGGATAAATGTATTAAATGTGGTAAATGTGTTTCAGCATGTCCTTATAATGCCATTATCAAACAGGAACGTCCTTGTGCAAAAGCATGTGGAATGAACGCTATCAAATCAGATGAATATGGACGTGCAGATATTGATTATGAACAATGTGTATCTTGTGGAATGTGTCTTGTAAGTTGCCCATTTAGTGCAATTGTCGATAAAAGCCAGATATTCCAGACTGTTCTTGCACTTAAGAGTGACACGCCAATATATGCAGCAATAGCCCCATCATTTGTAAATCAGTTTGGCGGTGCTGTTACATCTGCACAGGTACGCGCTGCTTTAAAAGCTGTTGGATTTGAAGATATGATTGAAGTTGCTGTCGGTGCAGACTTATGTGCAATTCAGGAAGCTGAAGATTTCCTTGAAGAAGTACCTGAAAAGATTCCTTTTATGGGAACAAGTTGTTGTCCGGCATGGTCTGTAATGGCGAAAAAGACTTTCCCTGAATATGCAAATTGTATTTCAATGGCACTTACACCAATGGTTTTAACAGGTCGTATGATTAAAAAAGACCATCCGGATTGTAAGGTTGTTTTTATAGGGCCATGTGCTGCTAAAAAACTTGAAGCAAGCAGACGAAGCGTTAGAAGTGATGTTGATTTTGTTCTTACATTTGAAGAACTTATGGGAATATTTGATGCTAAATCAATTGAATTTTCTGAATTAGAAGTTGAAGAGGAACTCCAGACATCTTCTGCTGATGGTAAAGGATTTGCTGCTAGTGGCGGTGTTGCTAATGCTGTAAAAAATGTTATTAAGAAAATTGATCCTGATAAAGAAGTCAATGTTGTCAGTGCACAAGGACTTGCAGAGTGTAAAAAAATGCTTACTTTAGCAAAAGCAGGAAAATACAATGGATATTTATTAGAAGGAATGGCATGTCCCGGTGGTTGTGTAGGCGGTGCCGGAGTTTTAAGTGATGCTAAAAGAGCTGAAATAAAATTAAAGCAGGAAATGGCTAACTCCCAATTAAAAAATTCTTCTGAAACATATTATGTTGATTATTTGAAATTAATTACTGAAGAAGATGCTGATAAATAATTATCATGTTATTTTATATATTATCTTAATACAATTTTTATTTTATATACTAATAATTTTAACAAAAATGTGTATAATCATTATATGATGAAAGGCTAAAACAGATAACACATCTAATTATCTTTCTATCATCATTATGCAAACTTTAGATAAAGGAGGCTTTAATATGGAATTAGAAATTACAACTGAAAACTTTGATGAATTAGTATTAAACAGTGACAAAACTGTACTTGTAGATTTTTGGGCTGACTGGTGTGGTCCATGTAAGATGCTCTCACCTGTAATTAAACAGATTGCTGAAGAACGAAATGATATAGTTGTTGGAAAGGTAAATGTTGACGAGCAACCCGGCTTAGGAGTTAAATACAAAATAGCTTCTATTCCAACAGTAATAGTATTTAAAAATGGTGAAATAACAAACAAAAGTATTGGTTTAGTTTCAAAAGCAGAATTATTGTCATTGCTGGCTTAATTACACAAATTTTCTAAAATACAAAATTAATTTGACCCTCAATTGTTAGATTTTTTCTAACTATCGAGGGTCTTTTAAGATTGGATATTCTAATTAATTACTCCTGTCATAATTAACATTGGTGGCATATCTAATTGTGCTACCGTATCATTAACTCTAATACCGGCAGGTCTGCTTTCATTTGTTTTATTTAACACGACTACCACAATATCTCCATTAGGGTTTTCAAATGATGTAACATCTACATCGTCTGAATATCTGCTAAATGCCACTCTTTTAGCTCCCGGTTTTATGTAGTGACTAAAATGATTAATATATGAAAGAGTATTTCTTTCCATTAATTTGTCATCTTTTGTATCGTATAAATACGGTGCATCACAATAATTTCCGACATGATTTGGACCACCCTGTTCATCTAATCCAGGTCACTTACATAAATATATCGTTTCTATTAAATTATGCGATATTGGATAAAAAGAAAAATAACATTAATTACATAACTACATTATTTTCTATTAAATTGCCATTCAAATATGACATTGCATTTTCAAATGTAGTAATACTTATCGATTCTAAAGCTTCATTAGTCAAAAATCCCTGATGCGAGGTAACTATAACATTTGGAAAAGATAATAGTCTTGCAGTAATAGAAGTTTCTAAAATATCATCTTCTCTGTTTTCAAATACATTATTTGTTTCTTCTTCATATACATCTAATCCTACACTGAAAAACTTTTTGTCTCTAATTCC
This sequence comes from Eubacterium album, assembly GCF_025336545.1. Classification (NCBI taxonomy): domain Bacteria; kingdom Bacillati; phylum Bacillota; class Clostridia; order Eubacteriales; family Eubacteriaceae; genus Eubacterium; species Eubacterium album. The sequence continues at coordinate 37,446 of NZ_JAODBU010000014.1, forward strand.
ATGTATTAAATCTTCTGTTCTAATTAAGGCTCCTCTTGATGTGTTTACAAGAATAACTCCATCCTTCATTTTTGCTATACTACTTTTATTTATCATATGATAAGACTCTTCTGTAAGTGGACAGTGCAATGAAATTAAGTCGCTGTCATTTAATAACTTATCTAATTCCAGATATTCTACAAAATCTAATTCGGGATTTTTATACAAATCATATGCAATAACTTTCATTCCAAATCCTCTGCATATTCTGCACATCGTTGCTCCTATTTTTCCTGTTCCTATTATTCCTGCTATCTTTCCATGCAAATTTGTTCCTGTAAGTCCTGTAAGACTAAAATTATTTTCTCTAACCTTTATATAACTTTTATGAATTCTTCTGCTCGAAGCTAAAGCCAAAGCCATTGCATGTTCCGCAACTGCTTCAGGTGAATATCCCGGGACTCTCATAACTGTTATATTTTTCTTTTTTGCTTCTTCTAAATCTACATTATTAAATCCCGCACATCTTAATAAAACAAGTTCAACGCCGTTTTTACTTAGACAATCTATTGTTTCTTTTCCTACATCCGAACTTACAAATGCACAGATTGCCTTGTACCCTTTTGCTAAATTTGCAGTTTTTGAATTAATATCTGTATCTGTATATTCAATTTCTATTTCCGGATATTTTTCCGTAACTTTTTCAAATGAATCCCTATCATATTTTTTTGTATCATAAAATAATATTCTCATAATTATCTCATGTCTCCTTCTTAATTGATTTTATTATCTAGTATTTTCATTTTTTTTCATAATATACAACACTAAAATAACAAGCATCCAAATTACTTATGCTACAACAAAAGACTTACTTAAACTTTACCAACTATTAAACCTGACAATTAATTTGTAAATTAATCTGAAAATTAATTATTTGGTAATTAGCCAAATAACTAAATATAGCCGGTCGTTTGCATCCCCGACCGGTTATATTTAAAATTTACTTTTATTTATCTTTTACAATACATTTAAAATATCTTATACTAAAACACTTCTTTATATTTAACCTATTAGCCTCAAATAATATTACACATTACAACTGAATATATTGAGGATAATTGTCCATCAAAAATTCCACACCTGCCATCCCCATCGCAAATAGGATAAGAAAACATATCATAAACATTCCACCAATATCATACTTGAAATGTTTGTCATTAAATCTTAAAGTATAATATATAATTTCTCCTCCTAACATAATCAGCATAATTGGCCACATATGAAAAATAAATGCATAATTAAAACTTTTAAATATTGTTTTAATTAAAAATAACACACCAAAAAGTATCAGGCTTATTCCAAATGTAAATGTACCTACTCTTCTTTCCTTCATTTCTTATTCCCCCTTAATCGCTTAATATTTCATCATTTGCTTCTTTTTCATTTTCAATAAAATTATCTTCAATAATTTCTGAATCGCCATCTAACTTTGTATTATCTATACTTACATTTTCTTCGTATATTGATTTTCTTTTTCCTTTAATTAAATAAATTCCAGCTCCAATTATTAACACTGAAAATACTAATTTAGGTAACGCATATCTAATTAATCCAAATACAGTATTATCTAAATCTATTCCTAACTGATAGCAAAAACTAATCGCACCATTATACAAGGAATTTATTCCTATAAGTATTAATATCACTGCTGCTATAATTCTTACTTTTTTAACATTAAATTTAAGTTCATCCGTGTTCTTGATTATTAACCAATCATCCTCTAATTTTGAAAACTCATCCGCTGACAATGAATTTTTATTTAATGCATCAAAAAAAGCATAAAACCATATAACAGGAAGTGCAAATGCAATTGCATCAACTCCAATCAAAGAAATAATAGCACAGCATCCCATAAATATGGACATTAAACTAATTCCCTGTTTAAAAAATCCTAAATACATCTGCCCTGCACCAGGTATACATGCCAGGCAAAAATTCCAAAATTTACTTCTTTGCTTTTTCATCTTTATACACTCCTTTATCAAATTCTAAATTTTCGGCTATTCCTCCGGATATATTTTTCATTCCGGCTCCTATCTTTTCCGTATACTGCTGTAACATTCTCGATATCGAAAATTTGTTATTTAACTGTTTCATTGTTTCTATTTTAGTTCCGACTAAATTTGGCTTAATTGAATCCATATTAAACACCATAAGTACAGCAATTCCTGCAGCAGCAACAACCTTTGAGCTATACAAAATAAGTTCTGTTTTCCTATTTTTATATTTGTTTAACGGAATAATATTTGCTTTTGTCTTATGTATTTCACCGTTTGTTTTTATAATTTTCTGATTTTTTTCATCATTTATTTTTTCTTTTATTTCATATTTTAAATTATCAGTTGGTGAAATTAACTCCTCAACAGGAAAAAGATTTGCAAATTTTTCTGCACATACCAAGCACTGTGACACGTGATTTAACAAATTGATTTCTTCATTTTGTTCTAATTTGTGATTATAATATGAAATTATTTCTTCATCTTTTAAATGATTCATCGCAGTTCCTCCTTATCCCATTGTGTTCTAAGAACCTTTCTTACTCTCCTTATCTGAGTTTGCACCGTATGTACATTAGCATTTATATGTTCTGCTATTTCCTTAGCCGTTTTCCCTTTATAAAAATATTCATAGGCAACGGTTTTGTATGGTTCTTTAAGTCTATTACAGCATTTTTCTAATTGTTCCATAACAACTATTTCCATAACTTGCTTCTCTGCTGAATCAACCGGTGGGCTTCCTCTTTCAAGTTCTTCATCCTCACTTGGCATTGTTCTTCTCTCAGCTCTTTTCAAATGGTCCAGACACTTATTTGTAGCTACCCTTGTAATGTATGCTTTTTCATTTTTCTCATCAAAGGATTCCATAACTTTGTAAACTGAAATAAAAGTTTCCTGTGTTAAATCCTGAGCATCAAAATAATTATTCGTCATTCGATAGCATATTGAAAAAACCAATTTCTCATATTTAGTTAATAAATCTTCAAAATAACTATTTTGATATATCTCTTCCAAAATTTAGCACTCCTTTCCTTATTTACCCCTCTATAATATATAACGATTTAGCAAAACAAAAGTATTCAATTTTTTTATTTTTATTTAAAAAACTTACTAAATTTCTGATTATCTTTTCATAAGTTGGTAAATGCCGATATATCCCGTATTTTAGGGCTTTATCGGTATTTTCTTTTTGGAAGATACCTTGCATAAGCTGGCATTTACCAGCATGAAAATGCAACCAAAAGTAGTAAATGAGTAGTAAATATAAGCTCCGATATTAACAAGCCAGTCTTTCCAGTTCCGCTTTTGCAGATTGAAATGTACCGTGTGCGTAATAGCCAAGTGTCATGGTTATGTTAGCGTGTCCCATGAGATATTGCAGGGTGTTTGGGTTCATTCCTCTATTTGCCATATTCGTACAATAAGTATGCCTGAATGAATGTGGTGTGATGTTCGGTAACTTATCCGTGTGATACTTGTTATATTTCTTAATCAATCCTCGCACCATACCCTCATAGTTTCCTGCAACTTTAGGCAAGCCCTCACGGTTTAAGAATAGGAAATTGCTGTAACCACCTACAATCAGCGGTTGTGCTTTTCCTCTGCTCTTTAGTATTCTTTGGATTGCTTGATAAGCCCGTTCTGTCAATGGAAGTTCCCGTTTTCCGTTTTTGGTCTTTGGTGTTTCAATATAGTAGCCTATTTCGCTATCTTTCAATAGCTGGTGGTCTATATTGAGTATTCTGTTCTGCATATCAATATGCGTCGTCAGTCCGCAAAATTCAGAAATACGAAGTCCCGTTTCCAGCAGAAGCACAACCTCATCATAATACTTGCTGTAAATCTTGTCCTTTTCCATAAAGGCAAGCAGGCGTTCTTCCTGCTCTGGTGTAAGGATAACTTTCTGCTCCGTATCATCTTCCAGAACATCACTTAGCTTAAATTCAAACGGGTTCTTTCTGATACAGTCGTCTTGTATCGCCATGTAAAATGACGCTTTCAAGGAACGCTTATAGTTATCAATCGTTTTATAGGCATATCCTTTTTCAATCATTCTGATAGCCCATTCTTTAGCGTCCGATTGCTTCACAGTATCAATCGCCCTCATACCCAACGGGTCGTTTTTCAGAGCGTTCATAAGATACTGTCGTCCTTTTTCAGTAGCCCTTTTGATGTTCTTTCTTTGGCTGTTCTTCTTGTCGTAGAGCTGGCAGACTGTCATTTTACCGCCGACTGTGTCGATACCGTCGTTAAGGTCTTTTTTTATCTGTGCTTCTTTTTCCCTCAACGATATATCATCACGCTTTCCAGCAGGTGTCTTGTCTGTCGGTACAAGTTTCCAAGAATAGACAAATTGTGGCTTTCCGTATATATCGGTATATTTATAAACGTATCTTCCGTCTTTTCGCTGGCTCTCTCCATTACGCAAATTGCGATTTTTACCGTCTTTTCGTTTTACATTAGACATAGTGTAAAGCTCCTTTCCGTCATGGAATGAGCCGTGATACGCTATATTTATTATACCATATCTACGGCTCAATGACATTAGATTTCGTCCAATGTATCTATGATTTTTTCAAATTGTTTTCGCTTAATCTGAATACGGTTACCGTTCACGATAACCCAGCCAGCGTCAATATTTTCTTCGGCTAATTTACGCAATTTCTTTTCGCCAATGCGGAAGTATTTGGACGCTTCTTCAATCGTCAGCGTATATTTTTCCCAGATAGGCACATCAGTATTGTTCATAATCTATGCACCCCCTTTACTGTGTGTCATTTTTTACAAGCAGGCAGACGGCTTTGGAAAGCTCCGTTAGTATCTCAACTATTCCCATTCTTGTGGGCAGAACCGCACCATGCGGACGTATCATTATTCTGTGAGGATAGGTCGTGGCAAAACGACTTTTCCAACAGTCGCTCTCGGATCACTGCGTGGGTCGCTCGCTTTCTTTTGAAAAGGTCGTGGCGTACAGTCCCCGTGGCTCGCTATCTCACAAACGTATCTGTCTGCTTTATTCAGTTGTCAAAGAGCTGTGGCGAAAGCGTGTTGCTTTCATGTAAAAGCAGGGGCAGAGCAGGAAAGAGGGGATTGAACAAATCATGCTCTGCGGTTACTGCTTGTTATTCTTCGGTTTCTAAAGGAATATCAAAGTCCAAAATCATTTTGATAAGTGCTTCTCTGATACGTCCTTTTAATTCCATGTCTACGACTATGCAGACATTACCATATTTGTCGTAGAACGGACGCAAACAACATTTTGATATGTACGGGTCATACAACGCCAGTATCTTTTCAATCGCATTTACGTTGCCGTCCACAGCCGACGAAATAAGGTAAAATGACGGGCGTGTGTTATTCATCATTCATGTTCTCCTTTAATTTTTTCTTGATTTCTTCAAGTGAGTTCTTCCTACTGCGGAACGACGTTGAACGGTTAATCTTTAATCTGTCGCCGATTTCTGTATCGCTCATGCCTAAGAAGAAATACATCAACAAGATTTCTCTGTCTTTTTCAGACAGATACTTAATCGCTTCTGCTAAATCATCATCAAGGACACGAACCTCAATACCACATACATCAAAGGCGGTATAATCGCTTTCGTATTCGTCCCAGACTGCCAGCTTTTCTACGACGATTTCTGGAAGTTCACAATAGGAAATTTCCTTATTTCTTCGTCGCTTTAATTCTTTGCGATAATTACGGACAATGCCTTTCACTACACGTTTGAGCTTGCAGTCAAATTGACATTGTATTGTCTTTTGGAAGTCCGACGGTTTCATATCATCACACCCCCTTTCCGTTATGACGTGAAAAGTGTTTATCCCTCTTTCCGCACCATATCTGTACAGCAAGGTGTGATTTGTTGCATGATTTTGAAAAAAAATGAAAAAATTTTTTCGGGTACAAAAAAAGCCCGCACAAAACATATAGTCTGTACGAGCTATTAAAGCTGTGAGATATTCAGTTGTTAATAAAATGCTGTTAGGTAGTGTATGACCGTATAAGATTATGCTTAAAACTTTCCATGACACAAGCCCCCTTACAGCACTTGATTTCTATTAAACTTTTGTCTTTTTTGTAATCTTGTAAATATATTCTTCTGGAGTAGGGCGTTTATTTCCAAAATACTTTCTGAAATTCTCCTGCACTTCTGGGTCGGTGCTGTTCATAGCTTCATCAATCGTCGCTTCAATATCAGCTCGAACATCAGCTAATGACACACCGCCAGCTTTTGCACCAGCTTTCAATGCTTTTTTAATATCTCGTTTTTTAAGTCCTATCATAGTATTACCTCGTCACAATTTACTGAATGTTTTAGAAATGTTTTTCAAAATGCTTATATAGAATAATCCCTAAAAATGTTTGCAGTAGGAATAAACCAAATATAATGCCTATAATCCATGCTTCAATATGAAGTAACGCAAGTACAAAAGCAACAAACAAGTACACGAAAGTCATTAACTGATATACTAAAGAACCAGCTTTCATTCTTAAAAATATTTTTCTTTCATCAACATTATTGATGTGATTTTCTCTATTTATATTTTGTAATTTTTCTTTATTTTTTGGCATTTCATAATAACAAATTTTCAATAATTGAACACCAGAAGCAAAAGCTAAACCGAACCCCATTGCGTAAAAAAGTGTAGCGTAATAATCAGTATCAATAACGAAATATCCAAAACATATAAAGATTATACCTATAATAATCTCAATGATAAATGATAATTTTTTCTTCATTGTTAATTCCACCTTTCAAAAGACTACATTTTCTGTATTAAAAAAATCGTTTTATGGTTGTTCAAATTATCCTGAATGTAAGTTTACTTTAGCTGAACATTTTAGAAAGAAAAAACTAACCAAAACGAATGTAAAAGAATTACTGGAGGGAAAAGAAACCCTGGTAAAAGGAATCAAAAACAAAGAGAAAAAGCCCTACAATGCCGTTGTAAAAATTGGGGAAAAGGGATATATTGATTTTATATCTTTCTCAAAATAAACATAAAAGCCCTTTAAAGAGGGCTTTTATATATTAATCACAAATCACTTATCACAAATCACAAGTGATTTGTGATTGTTGATGATAAAATAAGAATAAGAAGAAATAGAAAGAAGTGAGTGATTGTGGGAAATTTAGGCGCACAAAAAGAAAAACGAAATGATACACCAATCAGTGCAAAAAAAGATATAATGGGAGATAAGACGGTTCGTGTTCGTGCTGACTTGCACCATATCATAAAAATCGAAACAGCAAAGAATGGCGGAAACGTAAAAGAAGTTATGGAAATAAGACTTAGAAGCAAACTTAAGAGTGTGTTGATATTGCAGTATCTTAAAATTTTGTGTATAATAGGAATTGAAGTTAAATTAGATGCTAAAAATTTGTAATTAAGAAGGAGGGATTCGTCATGTTGGTATTCCAAATGCGTAATGTAGATAAAACATCTACTGTTTTGAAACAGACTAAAAACAGTGATTACGCAGATAAATAAATACGTTAGATTAATTCCTACCAGTGACTAATCTTATGACTTTTTAAACAGATAACTAAAATTACAAACAAATCGTTTAACTTCTGTATTTATTTACTGATGTAATCACTTCAGGAGTGATTACATGAACAAAAATATAAAATATTCTCAAAACTTTTTAACGAGTGAAAAAGTACTCAACCAAATAATAAAACAATTGAATTTAAAAGAAACCGATACCGTTTACGAAATTGGAACAGGTAAAGGGCATTTAACGACGAAACTGGCTAAAATAAGTAAACAGGTAACGTCTATTGAATTAGACAGTCATCTATTCAACTTATCGTCAGAAAAATTAAAACTGAACATTCGTGTCACTTTAATTCACCAAGATATTCTACAGTTTCAATTCCCTAACAAACAGAGGTATAAAATTGTTGGGAGTATTCCTTACCATTTAAGCACACAAATTATTAAAAAAGTGGTTTTTGAAAGCCATGCGTCTGACATCTATCTGATTGTTGAAGAAGGATTCTACAAGCGTACCTTGGATATTCACCGAACACTAGGGTTGCTCTTGCACACTCAAGTCTCGATTCAGCAATTGCTTAAGCTGCCAGCGGAATGCTTTCATCCTAAACCAAAAGTAAACAGTGTCTTAATAAAACTTACCCGCCATACCACAGATGTTCCAGATAAATATTGGAAGCTATATACGTACTTTGTTTCAAAATGGGTCAATCGAGAATATCGTCAACTGTTTACTAAAAATCAGTTTCATCAAGCAATGAAACACGCCAAAGTAAACAATTTAAGTACCGTTACTTATGAGCAAGTATTGTCTATTTTTAATAGTTATCTATTATTTAACGGGAGGAAATAATTCTATGAGTCGCTTTTTTAAATTTGGAAAGTTACACGTTACTAAAGGGAATGGAGATAAATTATTAGATATACTACTGACAGCTTCCAAGAAGCTAAAGAGGTCCCTAGCGCCTACGGGGAATTTGTATCGATAAGGGGTACAAATTCCCACTAAGCGCTCGGGACCCCTTGTAGGAAAATGTCCTAAGTGTGGCAACAATATTGTATTAAAAAAATCGTTTTATGGTTGTTCAAATTATCCTGAATGTAAGTTTACTTTAGCTGAACATTTTAGAAAGAAAAAACTAACCAAAACGAATGTAAAAGAATTACTGGAGGGAAAAGAAACCCTGGTAAAAGAAATCAAAAACAAAGAGAAAAAGCCCTACAATGCCGTTGTAAAAATTGGGGAAAAGGGATATATTGATTTTATCTCTTTTTCAAAATAAACATAAAAGCCCTTTAAAGAGGGCTTTTATATATTAATCACAAATCACTTATCACAAATCACAAGTGATTAATCACAAATCACTTGTGATTTGTGATTCTTAATGATACAATATTACTATACAAAAAAAGAATGGGGCGTAGTTATGGAGAAGGAAAAACTAAAAATACTTGAAGAATTAAGACGTATTTTTATCTAAATAACGAGCTGTTATAACCCATGTAATTTGTCCGATAGCAATAACTCCTGCTATCGAAAAAAACACAACTTTACTCATATATCCCATAAAGACAAGAGCAAATAATACAAGAACCAATAATGTAAGTGTTACTTTATAAGCATTCGCAAGAGAAGCATTAGTAATTGCGATATTTCTTTCATCATTTTCTAATATTTGCATTTCTTTTGTTGGCTTACTGAATATATCACAACCCATAAAAATCAATATTATTCCAATAAGCGTTGTACCATAGACAACCAAATCTGGACGAGGTACGGGCAATAGTTGGTGTACGCCTAAACCATAAGTTAGTAAACCACCTAAAAAGATTATTACACCGATAAATAATTCAACTTTTTGTATCTTATGTTTCATTTGCTTTCCTCCTCATAAATAAATATTTCTTCAATACTCATTTGAAAGTACCTTGCAATTTTAAAAGCTAAGATAATAGAGGGATTGTAGCGTCCATTTTCTAAAGAGCCTATTGTTTGACGAGATACTTCAAGAGCAGTCGCTAAATCTTCTTGTTTAATACCTCTTTGTTTTCGTAATTCTTCTAAACGATTTTTCACAACATACCCCTTTCTTGAACAAATGGAAAGTTTGCTTTCCTTTTCTAATCTTATGATACTCCTGCAAGTAAAGAATGTCAAGCAAACTTTCCATATTTTATTATCCTACAATCTTCCAGTTGCTATCCTTATGTAGCACAAGTTCATACTGCGATATTTGTGTAGCCTTTGTCTGATTATCAAGGAATTTCACAGCAACTTTGACTTTCACATTGTCCCCGTCCTTTGTAAAGATAGGGTTTACCAGTTCAGCATAAATGTAGTCCCTGCCGATAGGCTCAAGCACATTTCCCGATACATAGTAGGCAAGCTCTTTTTCTGTGGCTGTCGGGTACAGCTTAAAGAATGTTTCAAGAAATGCAGTAGCGTCATTGACGGTATCAGCGTCTACACTTGCATTTGCTTCTGGTGTCTTAGGCTCATAATCTGATTTCTCGATTGCTGGTGCAAGGGTAGGGTTCTGAACGATTACCATATCCCCGTCAGCGTCTACATGGACTTTTACGGTATAGGTTGCTTTCACATTGCTTGTCTGTTCTCCCTCTTTTATCTGCTGATCCACTTCGTAGGTAGCAGAAAAAGTGTCCGTTCCCGACTGTTCAATACTCCATACAATCACATCTGTAACTGTGGAGCTGGTCGGTATATCGGTTCTAATGGTATCCACATTCAAGTCCTGCAATTCCTTTGTCAGATAACCGCTGATTGCCTGCGTCCTTGCTTCAATCGCTTCTTTGCTGTTACTCCATGTGTAGTAGGGCTTTGCAAAGTTCTTCACAAAATTTTCTATCCCGTTGGTGTCCTGCAAGCGAAGCTCTATGATTTCTTTTTCATGGGTCGTGTGCTGGTCGATAGCCGTAAAATTCTTATACGCCCCAAAGCTCACGCTTGCGATAAGCACCACCCACAATGCAATCACGGATTTTTTATGTGTGCCTACCTTGAAAGTACGCACCTTTTTTTCTTTGGGTTCTTTGATAGTTTCTGTCTGTTTCTTATTCTTTCTAAACATGATGAAATCCTCACTTTCTATTGTTTTACTCGTCCTGCACCGATTAAGTGCTGTTGCCAGTAACTACTACTTAGGTCTGCATATCCTATCGGGTCGCCTGCGTGGTACATCTGTGTCGGCGAAACAAGAATACCGACGTGTGTTACATAACTTCCAGCGTTATAGGTAGAATGGAAAAATACCAAGTCCCCAGCCTTTGCCTGCGAAAGTGGAAGATGTTGGGTTGCGTCATACTGTGCTTGTGCGGTTCTCGGTAAGGAGATACCAGCTTTTCCATAGCACCATTGCGTCAGTCCCGAACAGTCAAAAGAAGTGTTGGGATTGCTACCGCCATACACATATTTCCAGCCTTGATATTTTAACGCTTCATTCATGACCTTTTGTGCCAGCTCTCCCGATACCTGCGGAACAGTTAAATACTGATTGACTAATTCGACGTAAAATTGATTGCCATACTGATACCGCCAACCCCCGTTCTTCGCAACGGCTATCGGGTTGGTGTAGGTTACTTTCTTTCCACCCGATTTCTCACGGGCGAAGCTCTCTGCAAGGTTAAAGGTGTGTTTCTTTCCTTTTCCTGCCACATATCCCACATAACCACCGCCATAGTTATAGGACTGTATCGCTACATTCAAATCGTCGATACCTTGATTTTTACAGGAAGAAAGCAGGGACGCAAAATACTTACACCCCTGCTTGATTGAGCTTTCCGTATCTAAAGAGTTGGGCGGTAAACCAAGACTTTCTGAACTCTGCATAACATCTTCTGCCGTACCGCCACTTTCTACTTGAATGATAGCCAGTAGCACGTTGACATACTCGGAGATACCGTTTTCTCTGGCGTATTTTTCCACCATAGGCTGATGTTTCAAGACTTCTGCGGATAAATTCATACCCGTAATGCCAGAAGAAAAGTTGCTGTTCTCGTCGTCGCTGTCCGCACTAATGAGGACACCAAAGAAAAGGACTATGGAAAAGAGGATAGGAAACAGACTGCCAATAAGAGCGATATGTTTCAGTTTCATTTTTTCTTCTGTCCTTTCTTCGTTACAAGGTTACGGTTCTTTTCGGTATGTTCCGTTGTACGCTTTGATTGTTCAAAGGTCTGTTTCTTTGTAGTACGCTCTGCTTTGTAATTCTGGCGTGTTTCCTGCGATACTACTTTTTCTACATTCTGCCTATGTACTGGCTGTGCAGGCTGGGTCGCTTTCTTATCAGAAGCACCAGAAGATAACGGACGCTCTTTCACAACATTTGTCTTGACTGGTTCACTTGCTTTTGAAGTGGTCGCTGTGGCAGGACGTTTCACTTCCTGCATTTTTTCCGCACTCGGCTTTGGAATGGTTGAAGCTGTGGCTGGTCGCTCATGGGGACGGGTAGCTCCCGTTGTCGCTGATCCGTCCGTCTTTCTTTGTCTTGCTTCTTGTGCCTTTTGAAGCTCCATACGTTTGTCAGCGATATTCTGTCTATGCTGTTCCTGCTTTTCCAAGCGTCCCGTCTGTCTGGACTGCTGTTCCTGCACCATGCCACGCTTGAAGTCTGATACGCTGGACTTTGCCTTTTCCTTTGCGGAATACACCGCATAAGCGGTCTGTGTCGGCATATCCTTGATATTCTCTTTGACAGCGTTAGCCTTGTCTTTCACTTTATTTTTCGTATCTAAGACAGCACCCACCTTTGAGCCTGCACGCTGTCCCATGCTGGAAGTGGTATTGCCCCGATTTTCTTTAGAAGCCGTATTTTTTCTTTCGGCTCTCTTGCCAGCAACGGCACTTCCAGCTACCGCACCAGCCACACCACCCGAAATACCGCCAGCACTTACCGCCCTTGCAATACGGTGTTCCATACGCCTAGCCCTATGTCGCATAAACAGATACGGTCTGCGGAAAATTCTTCGTCCCATGTTTTGACTGTCGCCAGCATTAAGTGAGAACATACTCATTAAGTCGCCCAGTTTCATATAGATACCAGCAAAACACACTATCTGCAAGAACGCCACCATAAAGAACGGGTAGTCTGTGGAGATGTTATAAAACATACTGGAAATGCTGAACGCCACCGTTACAATGAGCGTTATTCCTGCCCGTGTCATTATGGTATTAAATACCCTCACGATTGCCTGCTTTGCCATGCTTTCATAGCTCGGTATCATGGAAAGTAGAAAGCTGATAGGTAAAAACATTGCAAAGATAATAAAGAGTATCTGGCTGAACAACATCATACCCGTAAGCAAGAATACAAATATCGTGATACCTAAGTTAAAGAATAGCAGGAAGAACACCATACCTAAACGGTTTACGACCTGCGGTATCGTCAGATTGTTGTTGTCATTGTCCTCGATTTCTGTTTTCACGACTTCCTCTCTGGTCTTGCCGTCCTCGTCCTCTGGACTTACTGATACCAGAGCTTCTACACGGTCTGTCCCGATTTCCTCTGCGTTGCTGTTACCAAATTGAAGCAAGAGCCACGGCTGTTCCACTTGAATGGAAAACAAGCTGTCCCGTATCAAGTCCACGCTGTCCTTGCCCTCGCTGTCAGAGTTGGGGAGCATGATTTTTGTTCCCAAGTCCAAAGAAGCGGTACTGATGTCTGATGAAAATTCATTTATCTTCTTGATGTAATCGGGAGCGTAGGCAATAAAGGAAGCGGACAACACGAACACCACCACAAAGTTAATAACAGCGTGAAGTGCCTTGCTGGTTTCGCGTTTGATAAGTCCCGTATAGGCAACATAAAGTCCCACTATTAAGATAATGAGAAGCAGGAAACCGACATAGAAGCCCGTAGAAGAAAAGCCGTTCTCGGTAACGCCTGCAAGGGTCTGTATGCTTTGTCCGATACTGTCTGCCATATCGTTAATAAAATCAAGTTTGTATGCTTCCTGCACCACATAGCCCGTAGCATTGCTTAAATAAAGGCTTATCGTCCAGACAAAATTGGTAATGCAGTAAAGTCCGTACTGCACCGATTTTCCGATACCGTCCAGCCAGTTCCATGGCAACCACGACCAGCTATTATCCACATAAAAATCAAGCTGGTAATTCGACAGCGGATATTTTGAGTAAAGATTTTCTGCGTTTATGGTATCGTCCACAAGCCCCGTCGCATGAGCCACCGTCCCCAGAAGTGAGAGCAGGATAAGGGAGAGTGCCACGACAAACAGAGCCATTTTGAGAAAGTGAAGTATCTTCCTTTTTGTGAACGCACCTTTTATCCTTTCTTTCATCACTCCACCTCATTTCTCTGTACGGGCGGTCTGGTATCAAAGGCGTGTAGCAGTTCTTCAAAGACTGGGTGTATCTGCACCACACCGACACGCCCGTATAAGTCCTGCAATAAGCATTGTCCGTTCTCCAAATCACGCAAGCGTTTCTGGTTGTTCTCGTCGTCCTTGTCGATACCGAAAAATTCTAAGGTCTGCTTTATCTCGTTGATGTCAGTAGAACGAAAGGCAAACTTCAAGCCGATATTGTTTTTCAGACTTTCCTTTGACACGTCGCCAGAAGATTGTGTAACAAAATAGACGCCTGCCTGCATAGCTCGTCCAGCACGCACCAGCTTATTTGATAAAGTTTCGCCTTGTGCCACATTTAAGAACGCCCACGCTTCGTCAAGGTCTACAATCTTAAAAATGCTTCTGTCTGAATGGATAAAATCAAGGGCAAAGGTACTAATCACAATCAGCATAGACACCGACAATAATTCAATGGTCGTGTATTCCTCAAATGTTGTATCCTTATCTGGTAATACTAAGTCCGCTACTTGAATGATATTGAGTTGGTTATCCAGACTGATTGCATTTTCCACCGTACCGTCTGAAAACAGCAGGTGTGCAAAGTCGTAGTCCGTGAAGCTGTCGATATGTTCTGCGATATTTCTTGATATGGGTGTATCTTCACGGCGTAGCTCGTCTATCACATGGAGCAAGCCCCGACTGTCGCTCTGGGTAACGGAGCGTACCGCCTTACGAAGTACAGGGAATTTTTCGCCGTCCCTAGAGGAAATACCCGTAAGGAATGTTAAGATGTCGATTGCCAGACTTTCAGCGTCTTTTACATTCTTCATAATCACGAACGGGTCAAGAAGTCCTGCATTGTCCTTGTCGCTGGTAAGGTTTACGCTATTGATTTCATGGGCGATTTCTGGGAGCGTTTCTTTCCAGTTGCCCCTCTCAGCTTTGGGGTCTAAAATGACTGCTTGACCGCCAAACAGCACCGCATAATATACCAGAAGATTGTTGCAGAATGACTTTCCACCGCCAAGCGAACCGACAAAAGCAGAAGCAAGAGCGTTTGTTACTGTACCTTTTACACCCTGCGAAGCTAACGACGGTTGCAGGTACACATTTCTTCCCGTATCAACGGAATAGCCCATATAGATACCCGTAGTTTCCCCTAACTGCTGGGTCGCACCAAAACCAAGACCTGCCAAGAAATCTGATTTTACATACTGCACGTAGTCATTGATATATCGCTTGCTGGCAGGAAGAAATTCAGAATGAAGCCCCAGCATATCCCCAGCAGGACGCACCAGCTTTACATTGAGGTCGTCGTAAAAATCTTTGACTTCATCACAACGGCGTTTTAATTCGTCCAAATCATCAGCCGATACACGCACTACATAAGAGAGCTTATACATACTTTCTTTTGTCTGGTCTAAGTCCGTTTCCAGCTCATCCACGCTGTCTAATGCGTCCACCACATTTGAGCTTGTTTCACTTCCTGCTTGATAAGCGTGATTGTCAAGGTCTTTCAATTCCTTTTTCTTGTTGCGGACGGTTGTTAATGCTTTACGGTTCTCCACGATTTCTACATTCATAGAAGTATCAACGGGGAATGTGAATTGCTGTTGCTGGAAATAGAAGATTTCAGACGACGGAAAATCAAGCTCGCCAACAATCGCATTGACGGTAAAGTAGGACACATAGCTTTCCCTGTCCTCATGTTCCAATCGCAAATACCGCTGGCTTTCCTCAATCACACACCTTGTCGGACGGATAAGGTCGTAGTATTTTATCAGCGTTTCTTTCTGTAATTTCTTCTTTGGTAGCTGGTACTCATAATCTTCATAGGCGATACCGTCCCTGCCGTAAAGATGTTCCATGAGATACCCAAAATCATGGATTTCCAAGCGACGCACCTTAAAGCGACGGGAGATTTTATTTTCCAGCAACTTTTCCATTTTCATATAACGGTTGATTTCATCATTCGGCATGGAAACAAAGTCATTCATCAGCGTGTGGTTCACTTCATGGAGAAATTCCTTGAATGTCAGCCACGCCGATTTTTTGATGTTCTTCAGATTGAGCTGTTCTTCCGTAACCATGAGCTTAAAGCCAAGAAAAAAGCGGTAGTCCACTTGATTGTCCCCAATCATTGATACTAACGCTTCGGTCTGTTCGTCTATCTTCTGGCAGGCAACTTCCTTTAATTTCCCCGTAACCAGCTTCTTTGACTGCTCCTGCATACTTCGTATTGAGCTTTCCGTTGCAATCTGCAACGCATGAATTTTTCCCTCACGGGACTGTGCGATAAGCTGTCGGAAACTGTCATGCACGATAAATTTCTGCTCTGCGGATAGGAAAGAATAGTTGTATGGTATCAGCTCATAATAAGCAAACACCTCATTGTCCTTATTCCAGACAAGGTTATTGTCAATATATTTTATCGGGAACATAGTTCACACTCCTTACTGCCGTGATTGTTTCATTGAGTATCTGCTTATGCAGTTTTACGGCTTTTCCTGCATAAGTGATTTTCGGTCGCAGGGCATAGGTTATCTGTGATTTCAAAAAGCTGTACGGCTTCTTTCCGTCAAAGGTTTTCTGCGACATAAACCATGTGAGAGCAACGGGAATACCAAAGTATTTGAGAAATGCTCCCTCAATCATGGAAAGTGGGGGAATATCCCCAAACAGAATAATGAGAAATTCCGTAATCACAAACCATGTAATCTGTGTAAAGGTAACGGGAAAGGGTAAGTTAAAGTCATTGATTGCATACAAGACTTTTTCCACGTTCCAGATACCCGTATAAGATTTAATCTTTTTCAAGTTCTTTCAGCTCCTTTCGTAAGTTTCTAAATAGAAAAGGACAGCCATTTTCAGACTGTCCCTTAAAGAGAAATACGCTGTCAGTAACAACAATGCTTGTCGCTGATCTTCCAGCGTTAATATGGTATCTCGCACATACCTCGGCTTGTTTCAATAAAGCAACCGCCCATATCCAAATCTCGCCCGTAGGCTTCATAGTCAATGTAATTCTGTAAGCTGGGTGGAATGTCCCCAAGTGCCTGCAATTCGTCTATGTAGTAATAGGCAACGTCTGTCATAGTTTCACAGTCGGGATAATAATAAATATCGTCCTTGTGTTCCACGACTTCTTCCAGCGTCCCGTAGTGGCTGATAAATTCGTCCAGACACTCTACAATATAGTCGGGAAGTTCCTCTATCATTTCATACATCTCATTGAGTTCTTCAATGGAAACATACTCGCCAATCGCAATGGGGAAGTTGTCGGTATCATGGATAGCGTATTCCTCATACTGTTCATTCAAGCCGATTTTTTCTTTCACATCTTCCTCGTCAATGGGGAACGTGAACCAAGCACCGACTAAATAGCCCTCATTGTATTTGCCAAGATTAGCAATGTAAACCGCCATATCATCAATCATAAGCACCACCTCATTTCCTACTCTGGCAGTTCAAAGATACCGTGTTCTGTTACTAAAAATTTCCCGTGTTCCTGCAAGTGAGAAGCGTAGGCTTCAAAGTCAAAGTAATATTCTTGACAGTCCTCGGATAAATGCTTAAATGTCGGGTCGTTCATCAGCTTTTGCCTTGCAACATCTATCATGCTTTTGCAGTCGGGATAAACCGTAATCACGTTCCTGCAAATATAAAGTGCTTCTAAATTTTCATACACGGTAAGAAGTGATACATATTCTTCCTGCATATCGCTTGAAAGCTGGCGGTACATAAAATCTAATTCGTTGAGCTGGTACACGCTTGTATGTTCGTGGACTTCATCAGCAAAGGGCAGTACCTTTTCGATAATGCGGTAATCCCCACTTTCTGCACCGACACCTAACTTTTCTTCAAACTCTGCAACATCTATCGGCAGGTCAAACCAGTATGATGTTGTTTCTTCGCCAGTTGTTCCTTTCGTTTCCACCAGCACCCTTGTTTCCTGCATTGTTCCTCACGTCCTTTCTGTTGTTTCATCACATCTTGTAAGGTCTGGTACGACATACCAAACACATATTTAGAAAAATCTTCTAACTGTCTTTCTTCATAATCGGCAGGGTTCAGTCGTTTCATTTCCTGCCACACCTTACGCTTGTAAGAGGGCAGGTCGGAAATATAATCACAGCCGACTTTCGTCTGCATATCCTTAAAAATATCGCTCATTTCATCACTCCAATCTAAAATTTAGGTAAGAAAAAAGCAGTCAATCCTAAGACTAACTGCTTTGTGTGTATGGATATGAAATTGTCAAACTGGGATTTATCAATATAAACTACCATGGAAAAATATAATAAAATACCAAAGTACTTAATACAATTCCGACAATATACATTTTTCTATAGTTTACTTTTTTGAAAAATATTATGGTAAACACAACAGCTCCTATAATATCCATTAACAACTGAAATAGGAATGTTTGATGTTCCAAAAAATAAATAAAAACTGCTATTGTTTCAGCAAATAATGCTCCTACTGGTAAAGAATATAATACTGAACTAAAAATATGTTCCCTATTCCAATAGTACAGAATAAATGCTGCTATTGCACAAGCGATTGACCAAACAGTAAACAATATGAATAGCCCAAAGCGGAATCCGCCGGAAAACATAGGTATAAACATTCCTAATATTGCTTGTAAAGCATAAAAACTTAATGTCATTCCAAACATATACAAGAACGAACTAATTCCTGCACAAATATTTGAGGTGCTTAACATAACGATGATAGTATTGGTAATAATCCAAAAACCAAACAATGTTTGAGGTGATGAAAAACTCCATAGTGTATCTGCGGGAAAATAATCTAACAGTCTACATATACACCCTACTAATATACCAATTACAAATATCGCTGTATAAGACTTATATGTATTTCTTAGTTTTATATTTGACACAATAGTTTTCCTCCTAAGTTCAAATTCATATTTGTCGTTTTCTTCATATCCATATTATATCACTCACATATTAGCACTACAATAAAATTTTATGCACCGATAATCTTGTTGAACAGCTCTAACAGTACATCTTTCACACCGCCGGCATTGAATACCAAGCCGACAGCAATCAAGGCAACTACCAAGAAGCCAATGAGCTTTGAAAACTCACGCTTGAACCCTAAGTAGATACCGATAACCACAATCGCCATAAGCACTAAGCTCTGTGCGTTTGATAAAAACCATTGATATAAATTTTGTCCGAAATTCATTTAATTGTCCTCGCTTTCTTTTAATTGTTCCATTTCATAGTCAGCTTCTTTGCCGACATTCAAAATACACATCAAGACTACGCCGATACCCATTCCCATAGATACCAGCAGGAAGTCTTTTAATAATACCCACATTTTTTATCACTCCTAACTTTCTACTAAATCTTTTGCAGGGGTCGTCTGCTGTTTGATTATCATTTCATGCTTTTCTGTGAGCTTTGCCTGCTGTTCGATTGTTTCCATGTAGTCTGTACCGTTTCCCTTATCAATCTTTTTCAGCATTTTTAAGGTCGGTGCTACCTGCCGTTGTACCCACCGCAATGTGCGGTCTAAGGTGTAAGGCTCTGGTTTTGTCGTCAGCTTCAAGCTCTGTCTGTTATCGCCGATAAACCAAGCCCAGCGGTCATTGAGCTTCCAGTCATTTTTTCGCTTGTCGGGTTCTTCATCAACAAACCGCACATACTGATTGATGATAGAAAAAGCGGTCTGTTCTGCGTCATAATAGGTCAGTAAATCTCGTACCGCATAATAGGCTCGTTCATTGCGAAGCCGTATTTCAAAACGGTTGATAATGTCGGCTTCTTCCAGAGGTGTCCCTAACTTGACGTACTGCTCATAGTCCTTTTCATAGATACAGAAATACACATCTGATTTCAGCGACCCAAGATAAAGGGTACGCCCCATATATTCTCTGTCGTCCTCTCTGTGCTTGATAAGCTCGCCCGACTGGTAAAACTTATAGCTTCTGGACTTTCCGATATATTCCCGTTTCCTGCATTTTTCCGCAAGCTCTGGAATATCCAAAATGCCCGTATGGTCGTTGATAGCAAGGTCGATACGCTTCATCACGCCACCGTCTATAAGTGCGTCCATAAGAAAGTCATACCAGCTTCTTTGCTGTGCCAGCAGGTAACTTTCAAACTGCCTGCAACCACGCCCCTTTAACTCTAAAAGGACACCTTTTTCTTCGTCAGCCGACGTATAGATAAAGATGTCCCCTAAAGAGTAATGCTCCGTATAACTGTAACGCCCGTAATTTTCATGGAGCATATAGTTGATATTCAGTTTTAATATATCTTTGATGATGTGCTGTATATCCAGCGTGGGAAAACGAATTTTCACATAATCAAACAGCATGGTAAGCGGTGCTTCTGGATTGAACTTTGCCAGTTCTTTATGCAGAGTATTCAGAAGTTCCTTTGACGGCTTCATTTTTCCGCTTTCTATCTTGTTGAGATATTCTCTTGTGATACCAGACGCCACCGCCAGCCTGCCTTGTGAGATACCGTAAGCAATCCGTTTTTCCCGTAATTCTTTTATCCATTGTTCTTCATTCAGAACCATACCCCCAATCTGTCAAGTGTGAAGTTTTTTAAGGCGACTTCACAGCCGATTTTTGCTAGGAAACCATGCGATAAGCCTTATGTTTCCTGTGTTTTTCGTCTATTGTCTATTTGCAAACGTACCCCTCTGTTAGATACCGAGGGGTTTTACCTGCTGGCGTGGCTTACGCCACACCAGCAACGGCTAGTCCGTGCCGTCGCCTTTCGCTTCGCACGTCGCCGTCCCGTCCTTCCTTGCTTGTGCAAGAGAGCAGATAGTCTGTAAAAAATCATGTCCTTTCGGGACTAAAGGCGTGTAAAATTCACTGATAACACTTGTTCCCACATCACAATAGCCACGCCCCTTGATACGCTTCTGGAAAAATTGCTTTTTCACATCTGAACCGAACAGCATACCGTAACCTAATTCGCTGATACGCCCAAGTCCCACACGGAAATTGAAGTTATCTCTGATACCGTCCGAGAAATACTTTGCGTCTGGACGCTGGCAGGCAACGATAAGGAAATAACCTGCTTGTCGTCCTAACATAACGATTTTCTTTAACTGGCTAAGTAAGCCCACGCTTTCTTTCGTCCCCAGCATTTCAAAAAATGCCACATATTCATCAAAGATAAGAAAGCAGGGAGGCAGTCCAAGATAGGCGTAGTTTTCGCCCGTCTTATAGTTCGGGTGTCGTTTCATTTCCTCGCTTCGTCGTACCATGCCCTCATAAAAGGCATTGACGCAATCTATCATTTCTTCTTTAGTATGGTAGACGTTTGGCATGACTGTTCCCAAGTCCGCAAGGTCGCTGTTCTTTGGGTCTAAAATGTAAAGGACAGCGTTTGTATGCAGTAAGGCTTCAATGAGCGTCAGCAGAAAATAGGTTTTACCGCCACCAGTCCCACCAGCAATCAGAGCGTGAGGGAGTGCGTCATATTCCCAGACAAGATTTTTCATCAGTCTAAGACAGCCATTTTCTGCCCGTACTTCATCAATGGTAATGCGGTTCGCTATCATATCATAAAGCAGGGTATATTCAATATAGCCGTCATGCAGGGTCTTGTCAGTCAGCTCGCAATACAAGCCACTTTCCAGCTTATCCTCTAACCGTAAAAGCTGGTCTTGATATTTTCCCAGCGTGATTTCACAGCGGATATGAAGCAAGCCTTTTTCCATTTGATAATAAATCTTTGGAAACCAGACGATTTTTTCCCTTGATCTGCTTTGCAGGTCAGTAAAAAAACCGCTGTCTTGTACGGTATCGGCTTCATACCACTTGTTTTCCAGTACCATTCTTGCCAGCTTTTGACGGTGCAGGAGCTTCTTGAAACTGTCGTAACAGAAGCGGTAATACCCAAAAGCGACCAATGCACAAACACCAGTCGCTATCAGTATAGTTATGAAGTTGTAAGGGCAAAGCGTCAAGCCGTTCTCTAACAAGCTGAAATGCTCCCAATCGGTACGCATGAGCTGTTTACTATTCAGTAGCAGGAGAACCGCCACGAATACAAACAGAAGCGTTCCTATGGAAAAGTGGTAAACAAGGTGCTTGTCGCTGGCTCTGATACGGTGTCCTTTATTCCAAATCTTACGCATAAAACAATCTCTCCTTTCTGTGTACGAAAAAAGCAGTCAATCCTAAGACTAACTGCTTTAAACTGTCTTTATTCAAAAATAAATATATCTTCTATCGGAGCTTTTACAGCTCTTGAAATATCTATTGCCAATTTAAGTGACGGATTATATTGTGCTTTTTCTAATCTCATAATAGTTTCACGACGAACACCTACAATGTCAGCGAGTTGTTCTTGTGTTAATTCTTGTGCTACACGATATTTTTTTAAATTACATACAAACTTTGCTTCCATAATTTATTCCCTTTTTTCATAACGATATAATAAATAGTTGCTAAGAAAAAGAACAAGAGCATAGATAAGTGAAACAGAAATCAGCATAAACATTGCACACCACTCAACATTACGGGAAAACATACCTATTGCCATAAGCCAGATAACTACAAATAATAGTTTAAAACCTATCTTGTAAGCTTCTAATTGTGCCTTACGTTTATTTTCTTGAAAAAGCTCATCTTCTAAGATATGAGAAAGTTTACCTTCAAAGAAAAAACTGAAAAAACCAAAAAATATGAAAAAAGCAAAAGGAAATATTTCTCCAAATTTATAGTATGTCCAAAATCCGCCAAACCCCAGAAAACCAAACATTCCACAAAATCCCCAGTAAGGAGAAATTGTTCTTGAATATCGTTTTTCCCTGCTGTTTTTTGAAAAGACATTTTTAAAGCAGATAATTACTATATAGATAGCATATAGTGCTATTAAAGCTCCAATTACTAACATAGGAATATCCTTGTAAGAAAATACATATTCCGACATATCCATATTTTTGACCCAGCGTCCATTATTGTATAATAGGGAGTAGATTGTACCAACAATAAGCAATAAAGCACACCCTACCCCCATAAAAATAATTTTTTTAATTTGTTTCTTTGACATATTTATCTCTCCTTTCAAATGAGATGTTTTTGTATCTTTATGAGATAAATATATCACTCCGCATTGTTTGTGTCAATCAAAATTGGTCAATCAAAATTAAGACAAATACATCACTTTTATTTCTTCGGCTGTCCCTGCGTTGTAGGGTTCTGTGGACTGCCTGCGTTCTGGTTGCCTTTATTCTTCAATACAATATCCTCTGCCTTTACATACCAGTCCACATCTGCACCCGTATAAGTCTTTCTTGATACCGTATCGGCTACGGGATTGACAAGCTCCACAACTGCATTGTACGGAAATTCCCTTAACGGTACTTCTGGCGGTACGGACACGGGGATAATTCCACCATGCAGACTGCACTTCAAATCATAGATACGCTTTTTAAGCTGGGTACTCGGTGTCCCGTCCTCATTCTGTAAGAACACATCACGCACCGCTGTAAATTTTAATTCTCCAAATGTTTTCTCTTTGTCAATAACAAACCCGTTTGATAATCTCATAAATTCTTCACTCCTTTACTTTTCTTCAACTGCTACAATATCATCAGCAACTAACACATAATCGGTATGTCCCATATCCCCGATTGCGTAACCTCTGCCGTATAACTTCGGATTGACAAGTTTTACTTTCTGTTCATACTTGAACTTCTTTTCGCCAGCCTGCACGGGAATTTCCACCACAACATTTTCGCCTTTTTGTACGTCAGAATAAAGGTTATAGCTTCGTCTGGCTAAGACCCTGCGGTTATTTTTATCTCTTTCAAAGACTGGCTCACTTTCGCCTGCAAATTCAAGAGTTCCAAAAGACTGTGCCATATCTGGCACGACATATTTCATTTCCATATTGTTTTACCTCGTTTCTTTCTATTTTTGATAAATTGATTGTGATTTCTTATTCTGGCGGTTTGGGAAGTACCAGCAATCCCACCGATAGTAAAGGGTAAAATCAATGCTTACGCACCCTTGACTATCCGTGTTCTTGCAGGTAAGTAGCAGACAAGCCAGAATAAGCGGAAGTCTGCCGTTTGACAGCTTCGGCGGAGAGCGTGATTTTTCTTTCCTCATACCGTTACCGCCTTATGATTTCTTCATTTTACGGCGTTTGTAGAAGAAGATACCTGCCAGCCCAGCACCAGAAGTTAAAAGAAGTGCAAGCAGTCCGTAAAGGTTTGTGTTATCGCCCGTTTTGGGACTGTCGCTAGGTCGGTGTGGCTTCTCTGGTGTCGGCGGTGTTTCGGGTTTCTCTGGTTCTTCTGGGACTTCTGGTTTTTCCTTAAAGGTAATCGTCTGTCCCTCGTCCTCAATGTCTTTATGCTCGGTAACTTTCTTCGGCTCGTCTGGATTGCTTAAATCGTACAATTCTTCAAAAGTTACAAGCTGTTTGCCATCAAGAGAAGTAGCGTCAAAGGTAAAGGCAACTTCCACTTTCATAGTTTCGCTGTCAGCGGTAAATGTATAATCACTTTCCACACGTTTTCCGTCGATAAGAAGCTCTGCATTTTCTTCTTTCAACATCTGCCAGCCTACAAGTTTGTACTGTGTACCGACTTCTAAGCCCTCTAAGGTTACGGTATCAATGATTGTTACCTCTTTTCCAGCTTCAAGTTCTTTGTTGCCGTCCTTATCCGTAGCAGTCGTATGAATTTTGATGATACGTTCTGTAATAAGTACCGTCTGCCCGTCGTCCTCAATGTCTTTGTGTTCCGCAACTTTTACAGGTTCTTTTGGATTGCTCAAATCATACAATTCTTCAAAGGTAACAAGGTTCTTGCCACCTAAAGCAGACGCATTGAATGTATAAGAAATTTCCACTTTCATTTCTTCATCATCAGCGATAAAGGTATAATCGTTTTCTACACGTTTCCCGTCAATGACAAGCTCGGCGTTTTCTTCCTTTAACATCTGCCAGCCTTTGAGCTGATATTTTGTGCCTTTGGTAAGTCCGTCTAATTTGACAGTATCAACGATTGTAACCTCTTTTCCTGCAAGGATTGTCTTTTCGCCGTCCTTGCTGGTCGCTGTGGTATGGATAGAGATTTCTTTTTCGTATTCATCAGTCAAAGTCCCTAAATCAATCACAAGGTTATTTCTTGATACCACGATTTCAAAAGGTGGGATAAGTTTAAAACCTTTGTTGCTGTCGCATTTCATTTCTTCAATGATGTAAGTATCATAAGGCAATGCACCCTTGCTGTCGTCTGGTTCAGAAGTTCCAAACCACACACCGTCCTCGCTGGTCTTGCCTGCGTTGGTATTGTGCTTATGAGAAGCCCAGTCAGCAGAAGTGGAGAATTGCCCGTTATCATCAGTTACTACAACATGACTTTCTCCCGTCGTCTTGCTTGTGATCCGAAACGGAACATCAGCAAGACGCTTGTGTGTGCCTGCACCGATTTTTACGCCCTCAATATCCCCACGCTTAATCTGATTGTAGATAGAATGAGATTCGTCGGTTAAGTCCACGATTTTTCCATTTTCTGTGATTGTAAAATCAATCGGTTTTACACCGTCAGTTAAGTAACCGTCGGGAGCTTCACTTTCAACGATACGGAAGTTTCCATAAGGTAAAAGGTCAGAAGAAGTAGAAGCGACACCCTCAAGGTCTGTATGGATTGTTTTTACCACTTCATTTTTCTTGTATAGCTTGCCCTCAACCAAAACAGAATTATCATTTAAGGAAATGATGTCAAAGGCAGTATCTTTCAAAGTGGCACTTCCTTGTGGCTTCGTATCGCCCGTTTCTAAATCTCGTTTCTGAATTTTCACACCGCCACGGATAATCTTATCTGATACGGAAAACTGGTTACTTCCAGATAATACGGCAAGGTCGCCGTCCTCGGTAATCTGTGTTACATATAAGCCCTTAATCTGTTCGGACTTATCGCCAGCCTGCATATATGCACCATCAAGCAAGTAACCGTTTGGAGCTTTTGTTTCCTCAACGGTTAGTGTTCCTAAAGGAAGAACCGCTTTGCCGTCCTGCATATAGAAACTGTCGCCAGATACCTTGTAAGCGTCCCCTAATTTTGTGATGTAATGGGTTGTCCCGTCGCTGTCTGTTTCGGCGATTGTCTTTGTAACCCATGTACGAGTAGCTTCGGCAGGGAGATTGTCTTTGTTATAGAAGCCAGCATAATACTTCCATGTAAATTCCGCACCTGCTAGAGAAGCGTTCCCCTGCGGATTGTCTTTCTGTGTTTCCATATCAATCTTGAAAAGCTCAATCAAAGTGTCCGTTACTTTTGGTATATCTGATACTTTCAAGGTCGCTGTCTTTCCAGCTTCAACCTTTAAGGAATATACAGTTTTATCTACTTTATATCCTGCTGGTGCAGAAAGTTCCTTGATATAAACTGTGCCAGCCTTTACCTCTACAACATCTGTATTTCCGTTTTCATCAGTCGTAAGGGTGGCAAGCTGTTTCGTGCAGTCCTTATCAGAAAAGACACCATAGGTCGCACCAGCGACAGAGTAATTCCCGTTACCGTCTGTAATACTGGTATTACTGGAAGTCTTTTGCAGTTTCGCATTTCCGACATTTAATTTCGCCCAGAATTGCCCCAATTCCTGCCCCTCGCCAGAGTAGATATAACCGCCACATTCATAGCGTCCTTTGTTTTCTTTAACAAAGGCTTTTGCACCAGAGAAAACTTCGTCCTGCGTAGCTTTTGGAATTTCATCATAAGAAGCTCGCACGTTGTCGCATTGCCAGCCAAGATGTACGCTCAATCTCTGCCAGACCACACATTGTTCCAACAGATAGACTTGCTTGTAGTTCAATTCCTTGTGAGTTTCGCCATACTGTTTGACATACTCTAAGGATAACGCCACATCTGAAATCTGGTCGGCACTCATGCGTGAGCTTGCGTCAGCTCTGGTCTTGTAGCCATTCTTAAAATCTGTATTGATGTCGATACAATAGGCAGTTTCGCCCTCGACTTTCATATAACCCTCATTGAATGTCGAACCGATAGAACCGTCATTCATTACTTTTTCAATGATACCGACACGCTCTGCACTTTCCGTCCAGTATTGCTTACTTTCTGCATGGACGGGTGTAGTCGGTAAAGCAGTAACGACAGTTGCAAGAGCTAAGAAGCCCGTACACAATCGTTTCCATGTCTTTTTCATAAATCTAATGCTCCTTTCATTTTAGGTAATAAAATAGCCGTCCAATAAGAACGGCTGGAAATAGAAAAGGAACGTCATTTTAGGCGTTCCATAGTCTATGAAATATTCAATTTTTTGTTGTTTCAATACGGATGTGCTGTACCATATCTTTGCATATCTAAGAAAACTTGCGTATCAAGGCTCATTCTTTAGTAGTAAATAAGTAGTAAATTGATGTGTTTGTTTTCTTGAAAATGCTGATAGATACTGTGTTTTAGCGGATAATCAGATTTTTATTGTGTTTTTAAGATAATAAACTTTAGTTGAAATTTTATTTTGAGTTGAATGGGTTAAATTATTTTACAAATATTAAAATCTGCAAACAAAAAATGTCTGGTATTTGATATATACCATTTTAACTGATTGCTTAGTAATGATGATATACTTCCTTGTTCTCAGACATCTTTTTATAAATAACTTTATACTATTAAAAATATTAAATTGTAATCCTTTTAAATAATTTTCCTTCTTTATTATTTCATTCAATCTGCTTAACATGTCTTTCTATGACGTATAATCCACGCAATACTAGGCATACATATTTTCACTTTTGCTCTTTAATATAAGCATCCGCTAATAACAAATATTCATCCAATCTTCCAGTTTTATTTTCTGTAATAGGATTAATATCTACTTCAATATTACCAATCTTCATTTTAGATTCATTAAGAATATTAAACAAAGTGTCTTCTCGTATACTCCCTATGTACTCTAAAATCACATCCAAATCTGAGTTACTATTTTCTATTCCTTTACAACGGCTTCCATAGATTGTAACACTAACGATATTCACATCCAGACTATTTTTATTAATTTTTTCCTGAATATAATCTGATACAACATTCTCAATTTCTTCTGCGCTCATTCCATCAATATAATGAAACTTTTCATTTGTCCTAGCCTTAAACTTTGTTACTACCTCTGATGTTGCCACCTCAATTTCATTTCTATACATTCTGCAATACATCTCTTTCTCTACAATACTATCTTATATTAAAAATTATTAAATAGATTACATATGGAAGTTGCATTTTCTTGTTGAATTTCAAAACGTTGCAAAACATTTTCTTTACAACTTGTCAATGCCCACAATCCTGGTTTTAATCTAAAAAACTCCGTATTATCCTGAACGATTCTTCGAATTGTAGCATCAGGTGTTTTTGTTCTCCAGTCAGAAGTGTCTACAATTCTATTTAATTGTTGAAATGTTGCATACCCACCATTTCTCTCCATTGCTAAATAAACCTGTTCTTTTTGTGTCATAATTACACCTCTACTACATTATATTTGTAAATGCTATTTACTAATTTTTTAATAATTGGTTCTTTCTAATAATACACCTAATAACTACAAAGTTTGTATAATTTTTATTATTATCTCATACTTGCCTAAAAATCATTATACTATATCATTAACACAACTATCAAATAAAAACACCCTAGGACAAAGTCCTAAGGTGTAATATACTTTTCTGAAACACCTTGAGGCGTTCTTGATTGTAAAATTGATTATCTATTTGAGAGCGTTTGTAGAGCGTGAAAAGCCCTTAGATTGGGGATTTGTGTCTGGAAGTGTTACATATCTGTTGTATGCGTAACACTACACACACATTTCCAGAACTGCTTATTACTCTACGGCTTTAACCACTTGCTACTTGATGAGTATATACTTTTTTCTGTATTGTTTCAGTAAGACAAATAGAAATTAATACGTTTCTACAAAAAATAAAACTCTTTATAAAAACGGTACCATATACACCGGGATATAATAAATTCCGTTTTCCCATTTGTAATCCTTTGTATGGACAACATATTTGTTGCATATACGATTACTAAACTTGTTGCAAAATACATCAAGTGATTTATGTGTTCTATAATTGCCGGATTTCACCTCTAATGGACATATCTTATCTTTAACCGAAGTTAAAAAATCAATCTCATACAAATGATTTGAAGTTTTACTTTCCATCGTGTAATAAAATAAATTATTACCTTTTGCTATTAGCATCTGTGCCACAACATTTTCATAGACATATCCTAAATTTACATCCAGTTTATCCGAAAGTAACTTATTATAAATAATATTCTCCGTATATTTTTTATCCTTAAATGCCAAAGTTATAAATAGACCGACATCAGAATTAAACAATTTATATCGTCCTGCATCCTTTTCCAATGCCATTCCCACATCAGGATTATTAGCATGATATGCAATATTTACAGTGTACGAACTGAGCATATCAGGAATCAGCTCTCTTACCTTCTCAGAGCGAACCCCCTCTCTTGCACTTGACAGAATATATCTTGATGCATTACCACTAAGATTAGCAGGTATGGCATCATAAATATCTCCAGCAAGACCGGTTCCATCTATCTTTACAAAATCTTCTTCATATAAGTCTACAATTTCTCTTTTAGTTTCATCAACCAATTGCAAATTATTTTTCTCTATATACGTTTCTATGGCCTGTGGCATTCCACCAACAAGCATATACAATCTGAATATCCGCATCAGGTTTCTATGCATTGCATTCCCAGCAGGCTTTTTGTTCTTTATAAGATGCCTTATTGTTTCCGCTGATACCTCATCTCCTATTGCCCATAAGAACTCCTCAAAATCCATAGGAAACATAGATATTTTATGTTCTTCGCTTGGAATCAAAATATCCTTTGTATTCTTTTTTATTGATAATAAAGAGCCTGTTTCAATATACTTATATCTTCCATCCGCAACGAGATATTTAATTGCCTGTCTAGCCTTTGGAAATAACTGAACTTCATCAAAAATAATTACCGACTCTTTCTCATATAACCTGATTCCCATTAACTGCTGCAATTGCAAAAAGAAAAAATCCAGATCATACGTGTCATCAAATAGGTCAATAATTGCCTTACTTGTATGAGCAAAGTCAATGAGAATATATGATTTAAACTCTTTTTTTGCAAATTCCTCTGCAATAGTTGATTTACCGACTCGTCTTGCCCCCTTTATCAAGAGTGCGTATTTATCGCTTCTGTTCTCTTTCCACTCATATATTTCATCGTATATTTTTCTTTTAAAAACTGGTTTATCCATGCATAAATCCACCTTTCCACCACAAGTATAACGCAAATCCCCATTCATGTAAACCAAAATTACGGTCAAATCCCCATTAATTTTCTCGCATTTTTTACCCATATCCCCTTTCGTTTTCTTAACTATTAGATTTTAGTCTATTTCTTCATTTTCTTATTATGCACAGGTAAAGTTCTTTCTAATCGTTATATATACCGGTATACTCTGTACTTTGCCATCACAACCAGATATCCGTTATCCCACTCAACTACTTTCGTATATCTTTCCAATTTGTCAGAAGTGATAAAACAAATTCTTTGGTTATTAAATTCAAAAATTGTATACTTTCCATAATTAGTAAGCATTGCATAATCTTTCATTTAAATCACTACTATCAAATAATCTCTTTTAACATTATATTTTATATAATACCACAGTTATCATAAAAAACACCCCAGGACAAAGTCCTGAGGTGTAATATACTTTTCTGAAACGCCCTGAGGCGTTCTTGATTGTAAAATTGACTATCTCTTTGAGAACTGTGGTGCTCTACGAGCTGCTTTGAGACCTGGTTTCTTTCTTTCTTTCATTCTTGGATCTCTTGTTAAGAATCCAGCTTTCTTAAGAATTGGTCTGTAAGCATCTGAATCAACTTCTAATAAAGCTCTTGAGATACCGTGTCTGATGGCACCAGCCTGTCCTGTGTATCCACCACCGTGTACACTTACGATTACGTCAAACTTATCTAAAGCATCAATAGCGTTTAATGGCTGACGTACGATAACTTTTAATGTATCTAAACCGAAGTATTCATCGATACTTCTCTTGTTGATTGTGATATTTCCTTTACCAGGCATTAAATATACTCTAGCAACACTGCTCTTTCTTCTACCTGTTCCATAATACTTTTCTACTGCCATTGTTTATTTCCTCCTTTCAGTCACTAAAATGTTAATACTTCTGGCTTCTGAGCTGCATGTGGATGCTCATTTCCAGCGTAAACATAAAGTTTTTTGTACATTTCTCTTCCTAAAGGTCCCTTTGGAAGCATGCCTTTAACTGCGAGTTCAATAACTGTTTCAGGTTTCTTTTCTAATTTTTCCTTAAGAGTAACTTCCTTCATTCCTCCTACATAATCTGAATGATGGTAGTACATCTTCTGTTCTAATTTCTTACCTGTTACTGCAATCTTTTCTGCATTTATAACTATTACATAATCACCAGTATCAATGTGTGGTGTGAACTGTGGTTTGTTCTTACCTCTTAATACTTTAGCGATTTCTGATGATAAACGACCTAATGTATATCCTGTAGCATCAACTACATACCATTTTCTTTCAATTGTTGATGGACTTGCCATATATGTTTTCATTGGTTTACCTCCTGAAATATTCTTCATTCTTATTAAATAAATATATGTTAAATGCTTCACCGGGGCTAATGGCTGAGCATTAAACCTACGCATTACACGCCATACTAAAATAGTATAGCGTAACAATATTTTACTGTCAACACATTTTTTAATTTATCTATGTATTTATCTGCTATTTATCTGCGTACTCTATGAATCATTTTTACTAATTTATCTGCGTGCCAACCTAATTTTTAATATCTTAATTTAATTCATATAACCTTATGTTTTATATCATCTTTCTATGGCACATTAAATAATTTACTTGTAAAGTATAAATATTAAAACTGTAGATACTAAAGCAATACCTATTAAAAATGCTCCGACTATGGTAAACACTTTTGCTAAAATATGGGGTAACTTATCATCTTTTATATAATATTCACTACATTTTTGTGGATTATAATATATTTCCACGTTCTGCCCTTTTTTATATCTTGGTTTACCACTACCATAAGCTGATTCTTTTGTAATTGTAACA
This sequence comes from Eubacterium album, assembly GCF_025336545.1. Taxonomy (NCBI): domain Bacteria; kingdom Bacillati; phylum Bacillota; class Clostridia; order Eubacteriales; family Eubacteriaceae; genus Eubacterium; species Eubacterium album. The sequence goes on from NZ_JAODBU010000014.1 coordinate 69,479, forward strand.
TCACCTACATGATATTCAAATACAGGATAATAACCTGAACCTTTAACACTATCACTATTATAACTTTTATGTTTAACAACGTCCTTTACAATACCATATGTTTTTAAAATACATCTTTTTTCTTTTTTATTTATGTGCCTAAACATTAATAGCCCTATTAGAAAAAATATAAAACCTATTAAACTAAATATCCCGGAAAAGAGAATTATACTTAACCATTTATTATTCATATAACCACCCATACATTTCTTTACTTTAATTTTCTATATAAAAAAACAAGCAACCTAAGTTGCTTGTCTATGCCGGCGACCGGAATCGAACCGGTACGATATTGCTACCACAGGATTTTAAGTCCTGCGCGTCTGCCAGTTCCGCCACGCCGGCTT
>NZ_JAODBU010000015.1:0-30341 GCF_025336545.1 Eubacterium album
AGGTTCAAATCCTGTCCCCGCAATTTTTTATGCCCAGTTAGCTCAGTTGGTAGAGCAGAGGACTGAAAATCCTCGTGTCTCTGGTTCGATTCCGGAACTGGGCATTAACCATGTCCGAATGTCATTTGGTAAGAGAAGAACAGGGAAGAACAAGAAAAACGGGTCGGATAAGGGAACGTTAATAAGTAATGAAGTGATGGGAAGCAGGAATGCTTCTTTTTTTATTATATAAGTATATAATTTTTATACATATTTAGAGTTAAGTTGGTTTGAATAAATATAGAAATTAAATTAAAAAAATAATAATTATAGGAAATAATAAGATTTGATATAGTCTTGAAAAAATAGTAAAATATAAAAGGATGCACGCAAATAAACAAATGAGTAGGTGGTATATATGAAAGAACATCAGGCAAGAGAGTATATATTTGAGAAAAAAGTAAATAAATTATTAGAAGATAGTGGATATGTAACTATAAAAGAAAAAGAAATAAATGGAAATAGTTCACAACATGGAATATATAGTTATGGTATTTTAAATATGCCTTCAGCATTTACAACTCCAATAAGAATGATTTGCCAATATAAATTTTATGCAAAAAATAGAGTTGAATTGTCTCATATAAGAGATTTTTATGGAATTATTACAGATATTAATGAAAATAGATATTTAGGCGTGGATAAAAATGAAAATATATACAATAATGTAGGATGTTATTTTAGTGCGACAGGATTTAGTCGTGCTGCTCAGGAATATGCATGGGCACATAATATATTTCTTATTTCATTTGAAAAAATAGATGTTTTTAAACCTATATTAGAAAACATAAATGAATTTGTTAATGGATTAAATGAAAATGTAATAAATACGATTTCCAAAGAAGAATTATTAGTTGGATACGAAAATGCAGTAGATGAAACACATGTATTGCCTGATGCAATGGTTGGAATAGTCAATAACGTATATCCGATTATAATTTGTGGAAATGAAGGATGGTCTATTCCAGTTATTGAAGAGGCCGAAAAATCAGAAGTAGGAAGAGTTTATATAGAACAAGTTTATAGAACGGAAAATTTGTTTGAAGCCAAATTTGAATTAACATTTATGGAAAGTGTAGCTGAATTTTCTATACCATTGGCTATTGTAGAAAAATTGATGAAGCGAGAAGATAATCCGACAAAAGAAAATGTAATATTTAATATAGATGTACCTTATTTGATTAAAAAAGGCAGAAAAGAGTATGCGTCTATGGAAGTATTTTTAGAGGGATTTGAGAAAAATCAATACAATTACAAGCAGATTTCATTTGAAAATATGTTTGATAATGAGGAGTTAGAAGAAGAATAGTAATGTCAAAGGATTTATATGATAAATTAAAAGAATATAGTAAGTCTGATTTTTACCCATTTCATATGCCGGGACATAAGAGAAATGTAAATTTAATAAAAGAGCAGTATGGAATTGATATTGATATAACAGAAATAGATGGATTTGATATGCTCTACGAAGCAGATGACGTGCTTAAGGATGCGATGGAACGGGCAAAAAAATTTTGGGGGACGGAAAAAACATATTTTTTAGTAAATGGAAGCACAGTTGGCATTTTAACAGCAATGCATTCGTGTCTTACACAGGGGGATAGAATAATAATAGGAAGAAACTGTCACAAAGCAGTATATAATGCAAGTGAATTGCTTAAGTTAAATAATACATATTTGTATCCAAAGTATATACCTAAATATGGGATAAATGGGGGATATAGTGCAAAAGAATTAGAAAATTTATTTGAAAAAAATAGTAATATAAAAGCAGTTGTCATAACGTCGCCTACATATGATGGAATTGTGTCAGATATAAAAACTTTGGCAGATATTACGCATAAAAATGGAGCAGTGCTTATTGTTGATGAAGCTCATGGAGCGCATTTTGGAATATCAGATAAATTCCCAAAACCAGCATATGATATGGGAGCAGACTTAGTAATTGAGAGTATGCATAAAACTTTGCCGACTTTTACTCAGACTGCATTGTTACATTTATCTAAAGAAGGAAAAAAAAGAGTTGATGAGAAAAAAATAAAACATTTTTGGTCAATTTTTCAGACAAGCAGTCCTTCATATGTTTTTATGGCAAATATGGATAAATGCATATCATTTTTAGATAAAAATGGAAATGAAATATATGAAAAATTTAGCAATGACATAGAAGAATTTAGAAAAAAATGTGATAAATTACATTACATACATATTCCGGGAAAAGAACTTATTGGAACGAATGAAGTTTTTGATGTTGATTTAAGTAAATTAATAATTAACTCAAGTATGGGTGGAAAACCTATGAATGATATTTTACGTAAAAAATTTCATTTGGAAATGGAAATGGAAGCTGCAAAATATGTGTTGGCTATAACTACCTTTTGTGATAATAAAGAGGGATTTGATAGATTATATAAAGCATTAGATTATATTGATGCAGAACTCAAAAAAATTACAAACAAATCAGAAATAAAGAAAATTAAGAATACAAATTTTGAATTAGTAAGAAATATTCAGGAGATGAGTATTTCTAATGCAGTTAATAGTAATACAAAGTTGGTAAATATTGAAAATGCAATAAATAAAGTATCTGCGGAGTATCTTTATTTGTATCCGCCGGGAATTCCATTAATTGTTCCAGGCGAAGTTGTTAATGTAAAGCTTGTTGAACAAATAAAGGAATACAAAAATAGAAATTATGAAATAGTTAGATATGATAAATTTAAAATTGTTGATTAATCTAATTATGTAATTAATATAAAAACAATTAAATTATTAATATTTAAATTCATAACATTTAAATTAATTTAATAATGACTAATAATATAATAAAAAATAGGTATGAACTATTTAAGTTGATTAAAGAAAAGGAAAGAAAATGGGAAAAATATTTTATATATTAGGAAAAAGTAGCTCCGGTAAGGATACAATTTTTCAGCAAATTAAAAATAATAGGCAATTGAATTTAAAGACAGTTGTCGGATATACAACAAGACCTATGAGAGTGGGCGAAAAAAATGGAGTAGAATATTATTTTGTTTCTCCTCAAAAATTAGAAGAAATGAAAGATAAGGGAAAAATAATTGAGTGCAGAGGCTATAATACTGTACACGGATTATGGAATTATTTTACAGCAGATGATGGACAAATAGATTTGGATAGTGACAATAATTACCTTTATATTGGAACTTTAGAGGCTTATAAAGGAATGAGAAAGTATTATGGAGAAGAAAATGTTATTCCGTTTTACATATATGTTGAACCAGGTGAAAGACTTTCTAGGGCGGTAGAAAGGGAAAGACGTCAGGAAAATCCAAAATATACAGAGTTGTGTCGTAGATTTATTGCCGATGAAGAAGATTTTTCAAGAGAAAAAATATTAGAAGTTGGAATTGATAAAATATATGAAAATGACAAATTATTTGAATGTGTAAATAATATTGAAAATGACATAAAGAAGTATTTATGATATATTTAATTAGTTAGTGTAAATAGATTATGAGGTTTGTTGTATGGCAAATGGAAAAGTTTTAGGTCAAAATCACATAACTCAACATTTTGAAAATGCAATAAAGATGGGAAAGATTTCTCATGCATATATAATCAATGGAGAAGCTGAGTCAGGTAAAATGGAGTTAGCGCTTCAATTTGCGAAAGCTTTACAGTGTGAGGATAATAACACTGTAGGAAAAACTCCGACAGGAGTTGCTTGCGGAAAATGTAAATCATGTCATCAGACAGATACCGGAAACCAACCGGATATAAGAATTGTGACATACGAGAAAAGTGGTATTGGTGTTGATGAGATAAGAGAACAGATTAACAATGATATTGTGATTAAACCGTATAGCAGTAAACATAAAATTTATATAGTTCCGGATTGTGAAAAAATGACAGAGGCAGCTCAAAATGCACTATTAAAAACTATAGAAGAACCGCCGGAATATGGAATAATTATTTTACTTACTACAAATGCAGATAAATTTTTGCAGACAATTTTATCAAGATGTGTTGTATTAAATATAAGAAGTGTAAAAGAAAGCACAATAAAGAATTATTTAATGAGTGAGTTTGGCATAGGTTCTTATGATGCAAGTGTTGCTGCGGCATTTGCTGAAGGAAATCCGGGAAAAGCTGTTAAACTTGCAACATCAGAAGAGTTTAAAGAACTAAAAAATTCTCTGGTTCAGACATTGATTGCAATGGAACATGGGGGAATAAATGTAATAACTCAGGCAGTAAAGACAGCGGGAGAACTAAAAAAGAATATAGATGAATTTTTTGATCTTATGTATGTGTGGTATAGAGATATGCTTGTGTATAAGGCATGTAAAGATTCAGAAAAGCTGATATTTCAGGATGATTATATGGCTATAGTTAATCAAAGTGAAAAACTAAGCTTTAGAGATATAAATATTATTTTAGAAGAAATAGATAATGCGGAGAAAAGGATTGGGTCAAATGTAAATTTTGATGCAACTTTAGAAGTATTGTTTTTGATTATTAGAGAAAGGATTCAAAAATGACAAAAGTAATCGGAGTAAGATTTAGACAGGCAGGAAGAATCTATAATTTTGCAGTAGGTGATATAGAAGTTGAAAATGGCCAGCATGTAATAGTAGAGACTGCAAGAGGAATAGAATATGGTGAAGTTGTTGGAAAGATAAAGGAAATTAATGAAGAAGAACTTTCAGCACCACTTAAGCCAATTATAAGAGTGGCTACTCCAGAAGATGATGAGAAAGAGTTAGAAAATAAAAAGAAAGAAAAAAAGGCATATAAAATCTGTCTCGAAAAAATAAAGAAACATGGATTAGAAATGAAACTTATTAATACAGAATATACATTTGATAATAATAAAGTTTTATTCTATTTTACAGCAGATGGAAGAATTGATTTTAGAGAGTTAGTTAAAGATTTGGCATCTGTTTTTAAAACAAGAATTGAATTAAGACAGGTTGGAGTTAGAGATGAAACTAAAATGCTTGGAGGAATAGGAGTGTGTGGAAGACCTTTATGTTGTCATACATTTTTACCGGAATTTGCACCGGTTTCAATTAAAATGGCAAAAGAACAAAGTCTTTCATTAAATCCAACGAAGATATCAGGTGTATGTGGACGTTTAATGTGTTGCTTAAAAAATGAGCAGGAAACATATGAATACTTAAATGCGAATCTTCCAAGTGTAGGTGAAAATGTAAAAACATTTGACGGATTACGAGGAGAAGTATACAGTGTAAATGTTCTTAGACAGAAAGTAAAAGTAATTGTAGAAGTAAATGACGAAAAGGAAATCAGAGAATATAATATTAAAGAATTAAAATTCAAGCCTAAGAAAAAGAAAATCAATTTGGCAGCAGATGAAATAAAGGCGCTAAAAGGGCTTGAAGATAAAGAGGAATCAAAATTAGATGATTAATTTAAAACAGGGAGAACGAATTGATGACCTTAATCGGAATGGATATAAAATAATTCAGAGTAAGGACAAGTTTTGTTTTGGAATGGATGCAGTATTATTGTCAGGATTTGCAGAAGCTAAATCAGGGGAAAAAGTACTAGACTTAGGAACAGGTACAGGAATAATTCCTATTTTAATGGAAGCAAAGACCAACGGAGAGCATTTTACAGGACTTGAGATTCAGCATGAAAGTGCTGAGATGGCTACAAGAAGTGTAGAAATGAATGAACTGCAGGATAAAATTAATATTGTGACAGGTGATATAAAAGAGGCTTCGGGAATTTTCGGCGGAGCCACTTTTCACGTTATTACTACAAATCCGCCATATATGAATGAAAATCATGGATTGAAAAATCCTGAAATGCCTAAGGCGATTGCAAGACATGAAGTTTTGTGCAATTTGGAAGATGTAATAAGAGAATCGGCAAAGATGTTAAAGCCGAAAGGAAGATTTTATATGGTACATAGACCACACAGGCTAGTTGACATAATATCACTAATGCGACAGTATAGAATTGAGCCTAAAAGAATAAGAATGGTTCATCCATTTGCAGATAAGGAAGCAAATATGGTTCTTATTGAAGGATGCCGTGGAGGTAAGTCCATGGTTAAGGTGGAAAAACCATTGATTGTATATAAAGAACAGGGCGTATATACAGATGAGATATATGATATATATGGTTATAATGAAGAAAAATGATTAATGTTTAAGTTGTGAATAGAAAATAAACATGGAGAAAGTCTATGAGTGAAGAAATTAAGCAGGGAAAATTGTATTTATGTGCAACACCAATTGGAAATTTGGAGGATATAACGTACAGAGTTGTAAGAATTTTGAAAGAAGTTGATATAATTGGTGCCGAAGATACAAGAAATAGTGTAAAATTATTAAATCATTTTGAAATAAAGACTCCAATGACAAGTTATCATGAATTTAATAAATATGATAAGGCAAAACAGTTGGTTCAAATGATGCTAAACGGGAAAAACGTAGCAATTATTACGGATGCCGGAACGCCTGGAATATCAGACCCCGGAGAAGAGGTGGTGAGACAGTGCTATGAAGCAGGAATAGAAGTTTCATCTCTTCCGGGAGCAGCAGCTTGCGTGACGGCACTTACAATGTCGGGACAAAAAACAAGAAGATTTTGTTTTGAGGCATTTTTACCTAGTGATAAAAAAGAAAAATCAACTGTGTTAGAAGAGTTGAAAAATGAAACAAGGACAATAGTAATTTATGAAGCACCACACCGCTTGGTAAGAACACTAAAGGAATTAAGAGATGCGTTAGGAAATAGAAGTATTACATTATGCCGCGAACTTACTAAGAAATATGAAGAAGCTGATAAAACAACAATTGATGGTGCAATAGAAAAATATAATGAAAAAGAACCAAAAGGAGAATTTGTTCTTGTAATAGAAGGAAAATCTCAGGAGGAGATTAAGGAAGAAAAAAGAAAACAGTGGGAAGATATGAGTATTGAAGAACATATGGAATATTATGTAAACCAAGGCAATGATAAAAAAGCTGCTATGAAATTGGTAGCAAAAGACAGAGGAGTTTCAAAAAGAGACATTTATAATACATTAATAAAAGAATAAGATGTCTATTTTTATAAAAAATTATTACGAAATAAATAAAAATATGCTAATTAATAAAACTATTTGAATTAATTAAAAAGAGATATTTAATAGTAATAAAAATAAAGGTAAAAGAATTTAGAAATAATTGTAACCAAAAAATTATAACAATTATGTTGTAATGATTAAATGATTTTGTTATAATTTTATGGTTTAATGAATTATAGTGTCAATTCTTAGAGAGTTTAATGAAAAAGTAAACATGTTAATTTAGTGAAAATGTGCTTTATGATGACATACAGTTAGACAGAAGTTTATGCAGAAATAGGTAGTAGTTTTTGGACAAGAGCATATCAAGTTTGGAAACTATTATTTTTTTGAGACTTAAAATTCTTATAATTTTATTAAATGTTATATAAGTTTATTTTAAAATACAAAAATTATTTACTAATGGAGAAAAAAATGAAACAGAAAATAGGAAGAATAGTAAAAATTATTTGTTTTTGTCTAGTGGCAGTATTAATGGTAAATGCTTTAGAAGGATTATTTAAACCAAAGTGGTTAGAAAATCGTTGGGCATCATCAAAAACAAATAAGAGCTTTTATGAATTGGAAAAAAACAGTACAGAAGTTTTATTCTTTGGAGCAAGCGTTATTGCTGCAACAGCAGATCCGTATCAGTTATATGAAGATTACGGTATTTCTTCATATAATTTAGGTGTTATGTCACAGCCGATGATAGGAACATTTTTTTGGTTCAAAGAGGCATTAGACACACAGGATATTAAAGTAGCAGTTGTCGAAATTAAATCTGCCGGAAAATCATCTGAAAAGGCAGAGGAAAAAGCAAGAAAATCATATGATTATATGAGAATTGGAAAAAACAAACTTCAATATGCAATTGAATACAATAGTGTTCAAAGAGACGAAGATGAAGTAAAACCGGATTTATTTTCATATTTATTCCCATTATCTTTATATCATTCAAGATGGTCAGAATTAAATTATGATGATTATGATTTCTTCTTAGGAAATAACAAAAGTTATACTAGAGGCTTTTCAGTATTATCAACACAATTTAAGGATATGAATACTTATATTGAAGAGGATGCACAAAAAGGCTTATATGATGGATTTGAAGTAGAGTCAGATAAAATTGAAAGTCCAAATGAAGTTAATGCTAAGTATGTGAGAAGAATAATTGAATTAGCTAAAGAAAGAAATGTTAAGTTATTATTCGTAAAGAGTCCTGACACAGGCTGGAAAGAAAAACAGCATAATTATATTCAAAAAATTGCGGATGAAAATGATATTCCGTTTATAGATATGAATCTTAAGAGCGTTAGAAAAGAACTTGATTTTAATTATAAAACAGATTTAGCTGATGCAATTCATTTAAATATAAAGGGAGCAAAAAAGACTTCAGAATTTTTGGGAAAATATTTAACTGAAAATTATGATCTTACTGATTACAGAGAAGGAAATAATAGCGTTAAGAAGAGTTTTGAAAAATATAAAAAATATTATGAAGCATCTATAAAAGAAGGTGAATTAAGTTTCCCGACAACTTTAGATGAATATTTAAAAGAAGTACAGGATAAGAGTAATGGAAATTATGAAGTCATTTTAGCAGCAGGTTCAAATGTTAATAATATTAAATTTACTGATGAACAGAAGAACACTCTTATAAATATGGGTGTTAGTAAAAAGATATTTGAAGATAGCGAATTTGGTACAAATATAGTAAGTGTTACAAATGATGGTAAGACATACAATGAAGTGGCTAAGCAGAGTGAAGACAGTGCAGTAAGTGTTTCATTAGGTGGAACATTTAGTGATGGAACAGACTATCTTGTGAAAGCTGATGCAACAGGAAGCACACTAAAGTTAAATGACAATGAATGTACAAGTTTAACATCTTATGGTTTTAATATTATAGTATACGATAAGCAACTAAAAAGAGTTGTAAGCACAGTTTATTTGTATTCAAATAATGGTGAAACTACATTGAACAGAGGAGAGTAGCTAAAATGGGCTTTAATACACTATCTTTTATCCCATTTCTATTAATAGTAATTTTATTGTATTTTACAGTTTTTAGAAAATGTCAGTGGATATTTTTATTAATTGCAAGTATTGCATTTTATTTATTTGCAGGACCTAAATATATTGTTTTTATAATTATTTCATCGCTAAGCACATATTTTTTCGCAAGAAAAATTCAGAAAATGCATGATGCTGAGGATAAAATTTTAAAGGAACGTGAATTCTCTTCAAAAGATGCAAAGAAGGCTTTTAAGAAAAGACGTACAAAACAAAGAAGAAGAGTCCTCGTAGTTGATTTTATTATTAATTTAGGATTGTTATGTGTAATTAAATATACAGATTTTATTTTATCAGGTGTATCCACAATTCTTTCAAAATTTGGAATGGATTGGAGTAAAGAGTTTAATTTCATACTTCCACTTGGAATATCTTTTTATACATTTATGCTTGTTGGATATATACTTGATGTTTATTGGAAGAGATATAGAGCAGAAACAAATTATTTTAAACTTGCCTTATTCTCAATGTATTTCCCTCATATTGTGCAGGGACCAATTGGAAGATATAACAGGTTAGCACCACAGTTTTTTGCAGATCATCCATTTGATTACAACAGAGTAACTAAAGGATTTCAATTAATCTTATGGGGTTACTTTGAAAAAATGGTAATATCTGACAGAATACAGGCATTTACAAATGGAATATTAGCAAATTGGCAGCAGCTTACAGGTTTTCCACTTTTACTTGGAATATCATTATTCTCAATTCAGTTATATTTAGACTGGATGGGATGTATGGATATTGCCCATGGTGTTTCTGAAATATTTGGAATTAATCTTGATAGAAACTTCTGGCATCCGTTCTTCTCAAAGAATATGCCTGAGTTCTGGAGAAGATGGCATATTTCACTTGGTGCATGGTTCAAAGATTATTTATTGTATCAGGTTTCAATGTCAGGATTATGTAAGAAAATTAATAAATTCACAAGAAGAAAATGGGGAAACCAGGCTTCGAGAGCATTTTCAGCAGTTATACCGGCAGCAGTTGTATGGATTGTTACAGGTGTTTGGCATGGTGCCGCAAGTTGCTTTGTGCTTTGGGGCGTATACCATGGAATTTTAATTATAACAAGTTCGTTATTTGAAATTCCAATACAGAAACTGTGTAAATTCCTTCATATTGATACAGAATGCTTTAGTTTTAATTTATTTAGAATGATTAGAACATTTATGCTTTCGACAATAGGTAGAATTTTCTTTGCAGTTTCAGCAGGATTTACAACAATGATTGAATTTACAAAGAGAATGTTTGACTTTAGACAGTTTGGACTTCACACTCTTTGGGATGAAAGTTTATTCTCATACGGATTAGACAGACATGGATTTACATTAGCTATGCTTTTAGTTGTATTAGTATGGTGTGTAAGTATGTTACAGGAAAAATTCGATAAAGATAATAAGACAGTCAGAGATGTAATTGCAGAACAGAATATTGTTTTCAGATGGGTTTTATATTTAGGACTTATTGCGGGAATTCTTATTTTTGGAATGTACGGTTCAGGATATGATGCCGGCGCATTCTTCTATGGTAAATTCTAATCTGAAAATACAATGATGTCCGGAGTAAAGACGGTATGATAATTATTTTGTATAAATACAGAATAATTTTAGTCTTATAACTCCGGCATCTATAAATTTAGTAACATATGTTGAAGAGATAGTTTTAGGAGGATTTCATGAGTTACAATTCAATTTTGGAAGCGATAAAAACTAATTCAGAAATTAATCCCGGCAAATTATGTGTGGGAGACAAAAAGAATAAGGCAACATACGGGCAGTTTTGGAAAATGATAAATAAGGGAGCTGCTTATTTGGAAAAGAATGGTGTAAAAAAAGGTGACGTTGTAGTTTTAAGAGGCGCACAAAAGGTTGAATATTTATTTTCGATATTTTCAATTCAGCTTCTTGGAGCGATTGCATGTCCATTAGAAAAAGCTGTAAAAGAGGAAAGAATTCTTGAAATTATGAATTTTGTAGAAACAAAGTATTTTCTTGATACTAAGAAATTAAAGGATACTTCTGCAGAATGCATTAGTTTAAAGGAAATGTTTAAAGAGGCAATGAATGATGAAACTGAATGTGATGTAAACAAGTATGAATTGCCTAAATCAGATGATTTATCAGAAATTTTGTTTACTACAGGTACTACAGGTAAGTCAAAAGGAATTAAGATAATCTGCAAAAACAATATAGCAATAGCGCAGAATGTAAGTGAAGCTATAGGAATAACTTCAGATGATGTTGAAATGGTTACAGCACCGTTAAATCATTCTATGGGACTTAGAAGAACATATTCCGTTTTTTATAAAGGTGGAACAGTTATAATGACTGACGGAGTAAAATTTGTTGAGGATTTCTTCAAATTATTGGACTTATACCATGTAACAGGACTCACATTTGCTCCTGCAATTCTTGAACAGTTATTGAAATTTGCAAAGGATAGATTTGGAACATATAGCGAACAGATTCATTATATACAGTTAGGTTCAGCACCTTTATCTGAAAAAGCAAAAGAAACATTAAAAGAAATGTTCCCAAATACAAAATTATTTAATATTTACGGCGCAACAGAATCTGGTTGTACTGTTAGTCTTGAATTTAGCAAATACGGAGATAAAAAAGGAAGTATTGGAATTCCAAACGTAAATGCAAATATAATTTTTGTAGATGACAATAGAAATATAGTTGATGCATCAGCAGAAAATCCGGGAAATCTTGCATTTAAGGGTGCAATGAACATGCCTGGTTATTTAAAAGAACCTGAAATTACTAAAGAGGTTTTAGACGATGAAGGCACTTTATATACAAACGACTTAGGCTATATGGGAGAAGACGGATTTGTATATTTACTTGGAAGAAAAGGCGATGTAATAAATATGGGTGGAATTAAGATTGCACCTTCAGAAATAGAAGAAGTTGTTGCACAGAACGAAATGATAAAAGAATGTGCATGTATTCCTATACCTGATGAAATTACAGGAGAAGCACCTAAATTATTTATAGTTATAAATGAAGGATATGAATATGATGAAAAAGCATTACATAAATTTATGACTGATAAATTAGAAGCGATAAGAGTTCCAAAAGTTGTTCAGGTAATAGATGAACTCCCAAGAACTTTTAATGGAAAAGTAATTAAACGTAAATTAAAAGAAATGTAACTTGTAAATAGAAAATCAGAGTGATTTTAAGAGTATTTTGAGATGAGGAATTAAAATGACAAAGACAAAACAGCGTATTTATTTATTAATAGGACCATTATTATTTGTTTTATGTTGTTTAGCAATACCGGAGAGTGCATTTCCGGCTTTAGCTGAAAGAGCAGCAATAGGAACGGTTGCATGGATGGCATTTTGGTGGGTAACAGCGCCTATCGATTATGCAGTAACAGCATTTTTACCAATAGCAATAAATGCTATTGTCACTATGTGCGATATGTCTGCAGTAATATCAAATTATGCATCTGAGACAATTTTATTATTACTTGGAGCATCAATATTGACTGTATCTTGGGAAGAAACAGGACTTGATAAAAGAATTGCAGCATCATTACTTGGATTAATTGGTGATAACTTAAGAATTCAGTTAATTTTCTGGTTTATGTTATCTACAGTATTATCTGCAATTTTACCAAATGCAGTAGTATGTGCAACAATTACACCTATTGCAGTTTCGATGTTAAAGTACATAGGTGAGGGTGATATTGAACATAGTAGAATTGGTTCAAAATTATTATTATACATAGCTTACGGTGCAGGACTTGGAGGATTGACATCACCACTTGGTGGAGCAATGAATCTTGTAACTGTTGATTATTTACAGCAGCTTACAGGAAAAGAATACATGTATATTTCATGGGTAATCCGTTTCTTACCAATTATGATTACATTACTTGTTATTAACATTGTTTTCATGATTAGGGATGTTAAAAAATCAGAAAGCCTTGGTGGATCAAAAGAATATTTTAGAAATGAATATAAAAAATTCCCACCAATGAGCATAGAAGAGAAGATTTCTCTTGGATTATTTGCAGTAGCAACAATACTTGCATTCACAAGACAGTTCTATCAGACATTATTACCAGGATTAAAACCGGCATATGTATTTATTATTTGTGCAATTTTATCATTCTTAATAACACGTTCTGATGGAGAAAGACTTATGCTCTGGAAATCAGTTCAGACAAAAATTATTTGGGAAATGATTTACATTTTTGCAGGTGGTCTTGCAGTAGGAACATTAATAAATGAATCAGGTGCAGCAGAAAGGATTGGTGAATTGGTTTCAGGAATGGGACTTACAGGTGGAGTTACAACAGTATTTGTAATTATAACAGTAACTTTACTTATGTCTGATGTAACATCAAATACAGCAACTGCAGCAGTTGCAATACCTATAGTTATATCTATAGTAAAGGGAATGAATTTAAATCCAATACCTTACGTTTACATTGCATCAGTAGGAGTAAATTTATCTTATATGTTACCAACATCAATCAGAGCAATACCTGTTGGATATGGTTTACAGCCAAAGTATATGCTTAAAGAGGGTTGGAAAATGACAGTAATCATTATAATAGCAATGACAATAGTATGCTCATTATTGTTAAAATATTGGCCGGCATTTAGTACAACGTAAATATTTACAGATTAACTTAAGATGGAAACTAAATTAATGAAGTTTATATTTAATAATGTTTCCAATAACTAGTCGCCGACTAGATAGAGAGGCAATACATGTTAGACGAGGAGCAACGAAATGAAAACCAGATTTAGAAAATATAGTAAAATATTGTTCGGTGTAATTATGATGTTATATTTTGTGGCAGTAAGTAATAACGTATACGCCGATGATGTTCAATTTACACAGAAAACATATAAAATATTGTTTGTAGGAAACAGTCATACATATTACAATGATATGCCAAAAATGTTTAAAGGACTTTGTGATGCAGATAAAATAAATTGTGAAGTTACATCGATTACATCACCAGGATACAAACTTAGCCAGTTTGCAGATAAGACTAACATGTATGGAAGTCAGGTTTATCAGGCATTAACAAATAATACATGGGATTATGTAGTATTACAGGAAAACAGGGCAGTTTTAGTAGAAAAAGAAGAAGAGGCAGAAGCAGCAGTTAATACTCTATACACTTTAATACATAATGCCGGAGCAAAAATGGTTATATATGCAACACAGCCAAATAATATTGGAAGCACATTTAAAGTAGATTCATTATCATTGTTTTTATCAGATTTTCAGATTGAACAGATTTTAACAAGAAATAACTTTAAAATAGCTGATGAATATGATGGACTTGTTGCAGCATCAGGAACTAACTTTATGAGAGTAATGCAGGATTATCCTAAAATTACAATGTATAAAACAGATAATCTTCATCCATCAGTAACAGGAAGTTATTTGGCAGCATGTACTATTTACAATACAATATTTGACAGAAGTCCATATGGAAATAAATATTTACCAAATAGTGAATATGATAAAGATAATTTAATATCAAAAGTTTCAATGGAAAATGCCCTTATAATGCAGAAAATTGCAGACAGCAGATTAAAAGTAGATAGTTATTATACAACAGTAAGTAAGGGACAAAATTCTAAATTGACAGCAACATTTACATCAACTCAGACAGATGAATCAGATACTACAGAAGATACTACTAAAAAAACAGAAGATGTAACAAAAACCTCAGATGAAAAAGAGACAACAGTTACTGATAAGAAAGATACTACACCAACATATACAAATAAAATAATGTGGGATGCTGTTGATGCAAACAGTATTTCAATTAACAGAATTACAGGTGAATTTACTGCATTAAAGGCTGGAAAATATCAGGTAATGTCAACAACAGACAGCGGTTTAATATGCTATTCAACAATTGATGTAAAACAGCCATCAATAGCTTTTAACATTAATGAAAGCAAGATTTTAAAAGTTGTAAAGGGATATGTAGGAAAATATACTACTACGATAGCACCTGATGATACAACAGATACAATTACATGGAAGAGTAATTATCCGGATATAGTTTCTGTTGATGCACAGGGAAATATACAGGCCAAAAAAGTAGGCATAGCAAAAATAACTGCTGTAACTACAAGCGGAATTAAGTCAGAACGTTATGTGCGTGTAAAGTTAAAGACACCAAGTAATGTAAAGTTGACAAAAAAGGTAAGAAAAGTTAAGAAAAAGAAAGTATATCGTGTAAATGTAAAATGGAGTAAAAATAAAAATGCCACTAAATATTATGTATTCCGCAAAAAGGAAGGCAAAAAGGTATTTAAAAGAGTCGCAACAACTACTCAGGCAAAATACATAGATAAAAATATTAAGAAAAATAAAACTTATTCTTACAAAATACAGGCGATATATTCAAATAGCAAACTTAACAGTGATAAAACAGCAGAGTATAACATAAAAGTTAAATAATAAAGTTTTAAGAATATTAGCAAATTATAAAAATTAATTATAAAGACCTCTAAAATGTGCAGATTATATACAAAAATCTGTTATTTTAGAGGCTTTTTATGCCCAAAAAATTTAGCAAATATAAATTAAAAAAATATTTAATAAAAATAGTTTGTTGGAAATTTTGTTGACAAATAAAAAACAGGTGACTATACTTTAAGCAGAAATTAAATAGAAATTCTTCGGGGCAGGGTGATATGCATAACGCATAAATTCCCAACCGACGGTAAGTGTACAGAGCGTAAAGATGCACGAGTCCGTGACCTGCGAAAGCAGCTGATTTGGTGAGAATCCAAAACCGACAGTATAGTCTGGATGGGAGAAGAATAGATAATGTAATTGTTCTTTATCAGGAATAAAATTAATCTGATTTTTAGAAATGTATTTAAATGATATGTAGTTTACATAACAATTAATCGGATTAAGATTTTGATAATAAATTACTAATAACCATACGCAATTAGGAATATGTAATGAACAGAATAATATACATTTTGTATTTGTGTGAAAGCCCCTTTGAATGAAAGGAGGCTTTTTTTGAACCCAAAATACATGAAAAGAGCAATTGAATTAGCAAAAAAAGGTATAGGTTATACAAATCCAAATCCTATTGTAGGATGTGTTGTGGTTAAGAATGACAAAATTATTGCGGAGGGTTATCACAAAAAAATAGGTGGATTTCACGCAGAACGAAATGCACTTACAAATTGCAAAGAAGATACAACAGGAGCAGAACTTTATGTAACGCTTGAGCCGTGTTGTCATTATGGAAAAACACCACCATGTACGGAAATTATTATAGAAAAAAAGATAAAAAAAGTTTATGTGGGAAGCATAGATCCAAATAAGCTTGTAGAAGGAAAGGGCGTGAAGATTTTAAAAGAACACGGAATTGAAGTTAAGTGTGGAATTTTAAAAGATGAATGTGACAAGTTAAACGAAGTATTTTTTCACTATATTACAAACAAAACACCTTATGTTGTAATGAAATATGCTATGACTATGGATGGAAAAATTGCATGTGAAAATGGAGATTCAAAATGGGTTACAGGTAAAGACGCAAGAGAGACAGTTCAAAAAATGCGAAAGCAGTATATGGGAATAATGGTTGGAATTAATACAGTACTAGAAGACAATCCGATGTTAAATTGCCGAATAGAGGAAAATGTCGACCCGATAAGAGTAATATGCGATTCAAATTTAAGAATACCATTTGAAAGTAATATTGTTAATACGGCAAATAAAATACAAACAATAGTTGTTTGCACAAATGAGGCTGATACAGATAAACAAAAATATTTAGAAGAATGTGGGGTTGAAGTCGTAAGGCAGAAAAGGAAAGGAAGAGTTAATTTATCAGAACTTATGAAAACATTAGGTGAGAAAGGGATAGACAGTATATTGCTTGAAGGTGGTGGAACACTTAACGCGCAGGCATTAAAAGAAAATATTGTAAATAAAATCTGTTGTTTTATAGCACCTAAAATTGTAGGTGGAGCTGATGCTAAATCACCAATTGAAGGAAAAGGCGTAGAAAAAATGATGGAAGCTTACAACATAGAAAATATGGAAATTCAAAAATTAGGAAACGATATTATGTTAACCGGATATTTGAAAAGAGGTAGTCAATGTTTACAGGAATTATAGAGGAAACCGGTCAGATAGAATACGTTAACAGCAATAGTGAGAAATATCAGATTGGAATTAAATGTGAAAAGGTTTTAGAAAAAACAGTAGTTGGAGACAGCATAGCAGTTAACGGCATTTGCCTTACAGTCACAAAAATGTGGAAAAATGGATTTGAAGCGGATGTGATGTCAGAAACGTTAAAAAGAACCGGTTTAAATGGAAGCAAAAAAGGTACATGTGTAAATCTTGAAAGAGCTATGGCAGCAGATGGACGATTTGGAGGACACATCGTTAGTGGTCATATAGATGGAACCGGGATAATAGGAAGTATACGTGAAGATAAAAATGCAGTATGGTATGAAATTTTGGCAGATGATGAAATTATAAAATATGTGGTTGAAAAAGGGTCAATATCAATTGATGGAATAAGTCTTACAGTCGCTTATGTTGATAAAAAAGGATTTAAAGTATCCACAATACCACACACAAGGATAAGCACAAATTTAAAATACAGAAATGTTGGAGATATAGTAAATCTTGAGTGTGACATTATAGGAAAATATGTAGAAAAGCTATTGAATTTTTCTAATAAAAATGAGCAAAAAAAATCAAAAATTACAGAAAACTATTTGATAGAAAATGGATTTTAAAGAAAGAAGGAATATAAAATGAGTAAAATAATAGGAACAATAGAAGAAGCAATTAAGGATATAAAAGAAGGAAAAGTTATTTTAGTAATAGATGACCCTGATAGAGAAAATGAGGGGGATTTGGTATGTGCAGCAGAATTTGCAACAACCGAAAATGTAAATTTTATGGCAAGTTATGCAAAAGGACTTATTTGCATGCCTATGGAAGAAGAACTTTGTGAAAAACTTGATTTGGAACAAATGGTAAAAGTAAATACTGATAATCATTGTACAGCGTTTACCGTTTCGATTGACCATGTATCAACCACAACAGGAATATCAGCGGTCGAAAGAGGAATTACGGCGAGAGCAATTGTAGATGATAATGCAAAACCTGAAGATTTTAGAAGACCGGGCCATATGTTTCCACTTAAAGCAAAAAAAGCAGGAGTATTAGAAAGAACAGGTCATACAGAAGCTACAGTTGATATTGTAAAATTAGCAGGACTTAAACCTTGTGGATTATGCTGTGAAATAATGAGAGAAGATGGAACAATGATGAGAACAACAGAACTTCTTGAATTTGCACAGGAACATAATCTTACGGTAATTACAATTGCTGATTTGGTTAAATACAGAATGGAAAGAGACAGTTCAGTAAAAAGAGAAGCAGTTGCAAAGATGCCAACGAAATATGGGAACTTTAATATCGTGGGTTATCAAAATAAAACAACAGGGGAACATCATGTTGCATTAACTATGGGAGATGTAGGAAATGGAGAGCCTGTTCTTTGCAGAGTACATTCGGAATGTCTTACAGGAGATGTATTTGGTTCTAAAAGATGCGATTGTGGACAACAGCTTGAGAAAGCAATGGAGATGGTTGCAAAAGAGGGAAGAGGAATAATACTTTACTTAAGACAGGAAGGAAGAGGAATAGGATTAATAAATAAACTTAAGGCATATGAGCTTCAGGAACAGGGACTAGATACAGTAGATGCAAATCTAAAACTAGGATTTCCGGCAGATATGAGAAGCTATGGAATGGGAGCACAGATTTTGGCAGACCTTGGAGCAAAAAAATTAAGAATTATGACAAATAATCCGGCAAAAATTACAGGCTTGTCAGGATATGGAATCGAAATAGTAGAGAGAGTTCCAATACAGATAGAGCCACAAAAATATGATGAATATTATTTGAGAACAAAGCAGTTAAGAATGGCACATATGACAACTTACTAAGATTATTTGCTGAACCCGATTTCTTAAATTTAACGAAATAACGCTCGCGCTGCTTGTCGCTCGTAGCGGTTCTAAAGTTTTAGCACACAGCCTGACTTTGTAACTTACAGTTTCAAGTCAGGCTATGCACCAAAGCTTTGAACCGACGGCGACAAATGCTATTTCTTTTAAATTTAAGAAATCTGGTATAAGCAATTTAGTGTTAAGTGTAATAATGTCAGAACTTATAATTTAAACCATACTTTAAAAAACTGACATCAAAATATATTATACAAGAGGAGATTTAAAATGAGAACTTTAGAAGGAAAATTAGTAGCAGAAGGATTAAAAATTGGTATTGTAGCAGCAAGATTTAATGAGTTTATTGTAAATAAACTTGTAAGCGGTGCAGAAGATGCATGCGTGCGACATGGAGTTAAAGATGATGATATTACATTAGCATGGGTTCCGGGCGCTTTTGAAATACCTGTAATAGCAAAGAAAATGGCTCAGTCAGGAAAATATGATGCAATTTTATGCTTAGGAGCAGTAATTAAAGGCTCAACAGATCATTATGATTATGTATGCGCAGAGGTAAGTAAAGGAATTGCAATGGTTGGAATGGAAACCGGAGTACCTACAATGTTTGGTGTATTAACAACAGACAATATTGAACAGGCAATAGAAAGGGCAGGAACAAAAGCAGGAAATAAAGGATTTGATGTTGCATGCTCAGCAATTGAAATGGCAAATTTAAATCGCATGCTGTAAATTATGTAATTATTATGGTAGGCTTGCGTAAAATATAATAATTCATTTAATAATAAAAGGAAAAATTAAGTGCTAAATTATATTTGGGCAGGAATGATTATATTGTCAGTGCTTTATGGAATGGCAACAGGCAGGATGGAACAGGTAGGAAATGGAGCAATAGAATCCACAAAAGAGGCTGTGAGTATGTGCATTACAATGCTTGGAATTATGAGCATGTGGATGGGATTTATGAACGTGGCTTCTAAAAGTGGAATGATAAAAAAACTGGAAAAAATACTTGAACCGATTATTATGTGGCTGTTTCCGGGTCTGCCTCATAACCATAATGCAAGAGAACCGATAGTAACTAATATAATTGCAAATATATTAGGCTTGGGATGGGCGGCAACACCGGCAGGACTAAAAGCAATGGAGGCATTGGCAGAAAATCCATTAGAACAGAGTGGATACGTATTAAGTGAAAATAAATCAGAGATAAAGAGGCAAAGAAAAAGAAAGTGTACATTTCCAAAGCATATTGCAACTGATGAAATGTGCACTTTTTTAGTATTAAATATTTCTTCACTTCAAATTATTCCTGTAAACATTATTGCGTATAGAAGTCAATATGGTGCAGTAAATCCGTCAGCAGTTGTGCTTCCGGCAATTATTGCAACAAGTTTCAGCACAGGAGCAGGGATATTGTGGTGTAAAATAATGAGTAGAGAGTAATGTCAATCGTTTGACATAACTAATTGATTATTATAAAATTAGTTGATTAATTATACATGGAGGAAATGACAATGAGAAATACAGTAAAAAAAGCAATGGCGATAGCAATTGCAGTCTCAATGACAACAAGTATTGCAACAGTAGGTTATAACAAGATTCAGGCACAGGAAACAAATAAAACAGTAACTTTTTCAGTAGAAAAGTTTACAATTGGACAGGGTTATGTAGTTGAGCCTGTAAGCGTTGAAGTTAGTGACGATATGACAATATCTGATGTATTTGAGAAAGTAATGAATGAAAAAGAAATTAAATATACAGGTTCAAAAGACTATGGATATTTATATTTGCAAAGCATAGAGAATGCTGATACAGGAATTATTGACATACCGGAAGAAATAGCAAAAATGCCTTCTTATGAAAGTTCATATGAGTATGAAGGAGAAACTTATACAACATCATATTCAGCTCCGTCAAATGAAAAAAATGATGGTAATACACAGCCAAACAATGGTTTAGGAGAATATTCATATAATAGTATGGCTGGATGGATGATTTCTGTAAACGGAGATAATGATAATGGAAATCTTACACCGGCAGATATTGTAAAAGATGGTGATGTAATCAGATATCAGTTTTCAGTATATGGATGGGGAGCAGATGTTGGATTAAGCAATTATGCAGGAATGGAACCATTAAAGGTTGCCGATAAAACAACTCTGACAAAAGAATTAGCAAAAATTAATAAAAATAAAGCAGTATGGATGAATAATGAAAATGTTAAAACTGCGTATGAAAATGCAATTAAAGTTGCAACAAAATTGATGGCAACTCAGGATGAAGTTGATGAGGTGGTTGCAGAATTGAAGAAAGCTGAAAACGAAACAACTACAGTGCAGGATGCGACAACAGTGCAACCTACAACAACAATTCAGCCTACAACAGCAGTGCAACCTACAACAACAATTCAGCCTATAACAACAGAAATACAGACATTAGGAAAAGCAACTGTAAACTCAGTAAAGAAAGTAAAAGCAGGAAAAGCAAAAATTTCAATTAAGAAAATTGCAGGTGCAGAAGGATATCAGTACAAATACTCTTCAACAAAGAATTTCAAAAAAGGAACAGTAATTGTAAAGACTACTAAAAAGAATGTTTTAATAACAAAGAAATTTAAGAAAAATCAGAAATGCTACGTTAAAGTAAGAGCTTACAAAACAGTAAATAAAGTAAGGGTTTATGGAAAATGGAGCAAAGTTAAATCAGTAAAAATTAAGTAATAAATATTTATATTAAACAAGAGGAAACACATGAAAAAATTATTAGCAACAATTGCAATATTCTTTATGTGTGTCTCAACTTCAGTTATGGGAAGTCAGACACCGTCAAAGGATGATATAGAAAACACAATAAATAAAATTTCATATTATCAGATGAATACGGTAAAGAATCCGACGTATGGAAGCGTAGGCGGAGAATGGACGGTGTTTGGACTTGCCAGATGTGGAAATATTAAAGATGAATATATAGAAAAATATGTAAGCAATGTATCAAAAACAGTTGCAGATAACAAAGGAATTTTATCAACAAGAAAATATACCGAATATGCAAGAACAATTATTGCATTAACTGCTATTCAAAAAAATCCTCAGAATTTTTCGGGATACAATTTATTACAGCCTCTTGCAACATTTGAAAATATAATGATACAAGGTGTAAATGGAGCTGCTTACACACTTATGGCTTTTGATTGTGGCAATTATGAAATTCCGGACGCAACGACAGGAAAACAGACAACAAGAAATAAGTTAATTGATTTCTTAGTAAAACAACAACTGAACAATGGCGGATGGAATTATATGGGGACAGAAGCAGATGTTGATGTGACTGCCATGGTTATTCAGGCACTTGCTCCATACTATAATGAAAAACAAAATGTAAAAGAAAGCATTGATAAAGGACTTGCAATTCTTAGCACTTTACAGAAATCTGATGGGGCATATGGAAATACAAGTGACTCAAACTGTGAAAGTACAGCACAGGTTTTAACTGCATTATCTGAAATGAGAATAAAAATTGATGATAGCAGATTTGTGAAAAACGGCAAAACCGTATATGACGGTTTAATGACATTTTATAAAGATAATGGTGCTTTTTGCCATACGAAGGGAAAAGGCGCAAATCAAATGTCTACAGACCAGGCAATGTATGCAATAACAGCTTATTACAGAAGTATATCAGGAATGAACAGACTCTATGATATGAGTGATGGAATTATTAAAATAGAAAATACAAAGGTAGAAACAACTAAGGCAGATAATAAAGAAGAAACAAAAAGTAGTGCGTCTGATAAAAATAAGAATGATGCAAATAACAACGATAAAAACAATTCCACAAGTAAAAACACAAAAAGGAATGCATCATCAAATTCAAAAAATAATAGTAAATCAAATGGAAATACGTTAAATAATAGCGATGATAACGACAATAGAGAAAATAATGATTCTAAGAATAGAAAAGATAATAATGTAGAAACGGAAGAAAATACTAATACTACAGATAACTTAGAAAATGCTACAGATGTTTTAGAAAAAAATGATGAAGAAAATAAGATAGCTACAGACAATAATATAGAAGAAACAGAAAATAAAAATTCAGTTAATAATAAAGAAAATGTTACTAAAGAAACAAAACACAAAAATAGAAGACCTTATATTATACTGATTTTTGGAATATGTTGTGGTATAGCCGGAAAATTTGGATATGATATTTATAAATATAAGAAGAAAAGAGTGACAAATAAAGATGAACAAAACTAATTTGAGAAAATTAAGCATATGTATAATTACAATACTTATGACATTTTCCTTGTGGGGCTGTGGAAATAGTAAAAGTGTAAAATCTGAAAAGGCAACACAAAAATGTACTTTGTATGTGACTTGTATAAATGCAATAAATAGTGACAAATTACAGGATAATATACGAAAAGTACAACCAAAAGATGGCGTGATATATGAGACAAAGGAAGTTAAATTTACAGAAGGGGAATCCTGCTTTGATATTTTAGAGAGAGAATTAAAAAATGCAGGGATATTGATAGAAAGTAGCATAACTCCGGCAACAAAAAGTGTATATATAGAAGGGATTAACAATTTATACGAATTTGACTGTGGAAAACAGTCAGGTTGGATGTATACTGTAAATGGAGATGTACCAAATGTAAGTTGCAGTGAGTACAAGATTAAAGAAAATGATGAAATAAAATTTCAATATACATGTAATTTAGGAGAGGATATAGAAAAGAAATGAGAGAAGAATTCGGAAGATTTCACCCGGTAGTAAATATATTATTTTACGCATTTATATTGGGAATTACTATGTTTGTGAATCATCCGATTATGCTATTCATTTCTTTTTTATTTGCCACGGTTTATTTTGTAATTGTATACAAAAACAAAAAAATAAAAAAGTTAACAGGGTTATTAGGCTTGTTTATTTTTGCAGGGCTGATAAACCCTCTTTTTTCTCATAGAGGAATGACGGTGCTATTCTTTTTGCCAACAGGAAATGCAGTCACTTTGGAATCTATTATATATGGAATGTTTGCAGCAGGAATTTTAGTTACGGTAATGATTTGGATTTTTACATTTCAAAAAATAGTAACGGAAGATAAAATTATGGCTGTATTTGGGAAGATAGTACCTACGCTTGCTTTAATTTTTTCAATGGTATTAAAATTTGTACCGGCATTTGTGGCTCATGCAAAAGAAACTTCGGATGTAAATAGAGTTATGGCAGTTGCAAATGGAAGTGATATTAACAAAATGAATTTTATTCGAAAAGTAAAAATGCAGGTGAAAAATTTCTCAATTACAGCAACATGGGCATTGGAAAATTCAGTGGATACGGCTGATTCGATGGCATCAAGAGGCTACGGAGTAAAGAGAAGGACAAATTTTAATAATTATAAATTAACATTAAGGGACATAATCGCCTTGATATGGATTATATTTTTGGGCGGAATTGTAGTTTTAGGGTGTATATTTGGATGTGTCAAAACACACTACTATCCGATGCTTTATATAGAAGAAAATAAGTATGCAACGTTGGTTTACATAACATATTCAGCACTTTGCGCAACACCAATTTTAATAAATATTATGGAGGAGATAAGATGGCTCAGATTGAAATCAAAAATTTAACATTTAAATATGCTATGGCAGATTCTTCATGTTTAAAAAATGTTTCATTAAATATAGAAAATGGTGATTTTGTTGTTGTATGTGGAAAATCAGGCTGTGGAAAGACGACATTGCTCAGATGTTTAAAAAGTGTACTTACTCCAAATGGAGACAAAGCTGGGGAAGTCTTATTTGAAAATAAAAAAATTGAAGAAGTTGATGAAAGAACTCAGGCAATGAAAATTGGATTTGTAATGCAGAATCCTCAACAGCAGATTGTAACGGACAAAGTATGGCATGAGCTTGCATTTGGTTTGGAAAACATGGGAATGGCAAGAGAAGAAATAGGGGCAAGAATTGGCGAGACAGCAGAATATTTTGGAATAGCAAAATTATATGAAAGGACGACAAACAGCCTTTCAGGCGGACAAAAACAGTTACTTAATCTGGCGGCAGTTATGACAATGCAGCCTAAAGTAATAATTTTAGACGAACCTACAGCTCAGTTAGACCCTATAGCGGCAGAAAAATTTATTCAGATGTTACATAAAATAAATGATGAACTTGGAACTACGGTTATTATTTCTGAACATAGACTAGACCAGTTGTTACCTGTTTGCAGTAAAGCCGTAGTTATGAAAAATGGAGAAATTTTAGCTGATGACAATAGTTATAAAGTCGCAGATAAACTTTATAATACAGAAGAATTTCAATTTATGCCTATACCGGCTCAAATTTATAAAGAGATTGGAGAATTATCTGAAAATATTCCACTTACAGTAGGTCAGGGAAGAAAATGGATTGAGAATTATGTAAACCAAAATCAGATAATAAAAGAAAATATAGCAAAACAAAATAGATTAATCAACTTAGAGTATGAGAATAAAGATAAAAATAAATCTGCGAAAGACATTGCAATCAGTGGAAAAAACATATGGTTCAGATATGAACGTGATGGAGCAGATATAATTAAGGGGATTAGTGTTAATATAGAAAATGAGCAGATTTACTGCATATTAGGAGGAAACGGTGCAGGAAAATCAACATTAATCAAAATATTGTGTGGAATATTGAAGCAATATAGAGGACAAGTAAAAATAAATGGCAAAATTGTGTACATGCCACAGAATGTCCAGACAATGTTCCTTCATGACACGGTTATAGATGAGGTTGATGGAAATAAAGATATTTTAACAAAACTAAATCTGGATAAATATGAAAAAACACATCCATATGATTTGAGTGGAGGCGAGCAGCAAAAGCTTGCAATGGCAAAGGTGTTGTTGTGTAATCCTGATATTTTACTTTTAGATGAACCAACAAAAGGAATTGATGTAATTTATAAAAAAGAAATGGGAAAAATAATTCTTGATTTAAAAAAACAGGGAAAGACGATTGTAATAGTAAGTCATGACGTGGAATTTTGTGCAGAATATGGAGACAGATGTGCTATGTTTTTCCAAGGAAAAATTATTTCAGAAAGCAGTATAAGAGAAATGATTTGCACAAACAGATTTTACACAACAGTTTCTCATAAAATGGCAGGAGAATTAATTGAAAAAGCAATTACAAAGGAGGAAGTGGTATGGTCAATGACAGCCGGTTCTATTACGGAGTAGGTTTATTAATTATACTTATTTCATTTGTTGTATTTGCGTTAGGATTTGAAAAAAGAAAACCGAGGGCAAGAGAAATAGTAATGCTTGTGTGCATGATTAGTTTTGCAGTTATCGGAAGAGTTATTTTTTACATGACTCCACAGGTAAAACCTTGCGCTGCAATTATAATTATTACAGGAATTGCATTAGGTAAGAAGGCAGGATTTTTAACAGGAGCCATGACGGCATTTGTGTCAAATTTTTTTATGGGTCAGGGTCCCTGGACACCATGGCAAATGGTAGCATTTGGACTTTTAGGATATATTTTTGGGATTGCATACAGTAAAAGGAATGTGGGAAGTTATATTCCTAAGAAGCAAAAAAATTTTATTTGTTTTATGGGGATGCTTGCAACAATAGTTGTTTATGGTGTTATTATGGATACGGCAACAGTTCTTATGTCTACAGACAGTCCAAGTGTTCAGGCTTTTATAACAGCTTATACTGCAGGATTTATTATGAATGTAATACATGGTATATCAACTTTTATATTTTTATGGTTTATGTTAATTCCGATGCTAAAAAAGATTGATAGAGTTAACATTAAATACGGAATGTATGTAAAATAAGTAGCAAAAAGTATTTATAAAAAACGAGTAAAAATAACACAAAAACAAGTAAAATAAATATGATTGACATTTGTAAACAAAGTGTTAAAATAAACGTGGTGCGAAGATGTACATAGTGATACTTCGCACTATATTTTTGTTTCGTATATAAGAAACTAATGAGAAAAGAGGTAGGAAAAATGGATTACAAATTTCTTTTAGACATAGCTATTATTCTAGCTAGTACAAAGATTCTTGGTCTCTTCACAAAGAAAGTTAATATGCCACAGGTTGTTGGTGCTCTTTTGGCCGGTGTTATTTTAGGACCTGCATGTGTAGGAGTGTTAACAGAAACAGACATGATACAGAATATGGCAGAATTAGGTGTAATTGTTCTTATGTTCTGTGCAGGTATGGAAACTGACATTGAAGAACTTAAACGAAGTGGAAAAGCTTCATTTGTAATAGCACTTTTAGGTGTTATAGTTCCTTTAGTTGTTGGTGGTGGTGTTGCATATTTATTCATTAATAATGGATATATTGATACATCAGATGTTACAAGTTCAGTATTTTTACAGTCAGTATTTATTGGTGTAATTTTAACAGCAACTTCTGTAAGTATTACAGTTGAAACTTTAAAAGAATTAGGTAAATTAAAAACTAAATCAGGAAATGCAATTCTTGGAGCTGCCATTATCGATGATATTTTAGGTATCATAGCTCTTACAATTGTAACAAGCTTAGCTGACACATCAGTAAATATTGCAGTTGTTTTATTTAAGATAGTATTATTCTTCGTATTTTGCGGAGTTGTCGGAGTTATTGTTTATTATGCATTTAAGAAATGGTGTGAAATTAGTGGTAAAGGAATGCACAGACATGCAATTATTGCATTCGTTATCTGCCTTGTAATGGCATTTTGTGCAGAACATTTCTTTGGAGTTGCAGATATTACAGGTGCATTCTTCGCAGGCTTAATTATATCAATGACTCAGAAAGATCAGTTCATCGCATCAAAATTTGATGTATTATCATATTTGCTTTTAAGCCCAATTTTCTTTGCAAGTATCGGTCTTAAGGTTGAACTTCCAAAGATGGGACCTGCAATCATTGCATTTGCAGCAGTAATAACAATAGTTGCATTGTTAACAAAGATTATCGGTTGTGGACTTGGCGCAAAGGTTTGCGGATACAAGAATTATCAGGCACTTAGAATTGGTGTTGGTATGATTTCAAGAGGTGAAGTTGCCTTAATCGTAGCCAGCAAAGGTGCGGCAGTAGGTCTTATGAGTAACAATATTATGGGACCAATTATTATAGTCGTTGTTATTACAACAATCATTACACCTATTTTATTAAAACCTGTATTCAATAAGGAAATTATCCCTATTGAAGGAGAAGTATCACTTGCAGATAATTACAAGAAGATTGATGAATACAGAACAGGTGAAAAACAGGATAATTAAAATTGACATAATGGATTTTAATACATGAAATGTCATAGCTTAATCAAATGGTTAGGCTATGGCATTTTTTTTATGTAAAATTCATATTATTTATAAAAATAAAAT
This sequence comes from Eubacterium album, assembly GCF_025336545.1. Lineage (NCBI taxonomy): Bacteria > Bacillati > Bacillota > Clostridia > Eubacteriales > Eubacteriaceae > Eubacterium > Eubacterium album. The sequence continues at coordinate 28,595 of NZ_JAODBU010000015.1, forward strand.
GGCAGGTGCTAAGTGAATATTGCAACATTGTCTAATTACATAATTCCCATTTTAATATTAATAATAGTTTTATATGGATTAAAGAAAAAAACGAAAGTGTACATTGATTTTGTAGATGGGGCAAAAGATGGATTTGCGACAGTAATAAAAGTTATGCCGACTTTAATAGGGTTAATGGTGGCGGTAGGAATGCTTAGAGAGTCAGGAACAATGGACTTTTGTGGCAAACAGATTGGAAAAGTAACAAAATATATTGGATTTCCGGGAGAGTTAGTGCCGTTAAATATAGTAAAAATATTTTCGTCTTCGGCAGCAACAGGAATGCTTCTTGATGTTTATAAAAAATATGGAGTAGATTCATATATTGCAAATGTAGCTTCAATCATATTGAGTAGTACAGAAACGGTTTTTTACACGATGTCGGTTTATTTTATGACTGCAAAGGTAACAAAGACAAGATGGACTCTTCCGGGAGCATTATTTGCCACTCTTGCCGGAACAATTGCAAGTGTAATGGTAGCTAAATTAATGTAGCTGATAAATAATTTAACTAAACTTAGTGCAAAATTAATATTAGAGACAAGTTGAAATGAAAAAAATATAAAATTATAATGTAATAAATAGTGGTAGGACGAATAGTCTGTGTATATGAAATATAGTAATAAATTCGGAGGTGCATCTATGATTTATACGGTTACATTTAATCCTTCTATTGATTACATAGTAACAGTAGAAGATTTCAAAGAGGGATTTGTAAACAGAACATCTGAGGAGTTAATGTTCCCTGGTGGAAAAGGAATTAATGTTTCAATGGTACTTAGTAATCTTGGATTTGAAAATACAGCTTTAGGATTTTTGGCAGGATTTACAGGCGACAGTGTTCAGGGAATGCTTACAGCAAATGGTGTAAATGCTGACTTCATAAAAGTTAATGAAGGTATAACAAGAATAAATGTTAAAATCAGAGCTCAGAAAGAAAGTGAAATAAATGGTATGGGCCCTGGAATAAAACAGGACGATATTGATGCGTTATATGAGAAATTAGACAAAATTCAGGATGGGGATATTTTAGTTTTAGCAGGAAGTATACCATCAGTAATGCCTGAAACAATGTACAGTGATATTATGGAACACTTACAGGGAAAAGATATTAAGATAGTTGTTGATGCAACAAAAGATTTACTTGTTAATGTTTTAAAATACAAACCATTTCTTATTAAGCCAAACAATCATGAATTAGGTGAAATATATGGAGTTACATTAAATACAAGAGATGAAGTTGTGCCTTATGCAAAGAAAATGCAGGAAGCCGGAGCAAGAAATGTTTTAATTTCAATGGCAGGCGAAGGTGCAGTATTAGTTTCAGAAGATGGACAGGTTTACAAGAGTGAATGCCCAAAGGGAAAAGTTAAGAATTCTGTAGGAGCCGGTGATTCAATGGTAGCGGGATTTATCGCAGGCTATTTAGAAAGTGGCGAATACAAAGAGGCTCTTAGAAAGGGCTTGTTAACAGGAAGCGCAAGTGCATTTTCTGATAATCTTGCAACAAAACAAGAAGTAGAAGAATTAGGAAAGACATTCCAACTTTAAATTAAAATAAACCTACAAAACAGTCCGGCAGATTTTATGAGAGTGTGAAAGTTTTTCTGTAAATTAATATTTAAATATAATTAATAGGCCTTCTATGATAAAATTTATTATTATAGGAGGCCTTAATTATGGCAAGAGAAAGAAAAAAAGTACACAA
>NZ_JAODBU010000016.1:0-26292 GCF_025336545.1 Eubacterium album
GGAAGAAACAAATATGCAAATGGGTAGATGAAAATGGTGTGAAAGGTTAAATTCCACTTATGTAAAAGTAAATTCCACTGTAAGGTAGGAGAGTGGAATTTAAAATTTTATTTTAGGTGGAAAAGGAGATGATTGGAGAATTGTGGTGGTTGGAAAGAAAATATGATACAATGAATTGTAATATTAGGTAAAATACAAAATCGGAATTTGAAGTTGTGAAAGGAGACATGTATGTTAGAAATAGACCAATCTGGAAATAAATTATTAGAGTTTGTAAAAATTTCAGAAGAGGATGCAGCTTTGCAGTTTTCACCTATAACGGTCTGCCTAATTGTTGTAAAGATAGGCAAAGATTATCTTATGGGATTCAATCATTGGCGAAAAGGCTGGGAAATATTTGGTGGCTGCCCAGAGAAAGGTGAAACCATGCGAGAGGCAATGATACGAGAGACTAAAGAGGAGTTGGGAATTGATTGTGTTCCTGAATGGTTAGGTCTTGCTCATTATGAAATGCAACCAGACTATTTTAGCAATGTGGTACGTGAGGAGTATGGTGCAATATTTGGGGTATCATTAGGTGAAGAATATTTGGAGCAAATTGAAAAATTGCGAATAGATAGAGAAGAAATTGAAAAAATTGCTTTGTTAGGAGAGATTTCTTCTGATGAAGAAATAAGCGAACTTGACAGAAAATTAACCGAGTTTTATTAAGCTTATCGTAGTATGCAGTTGAGTTTGAAGGTGTGTGAAGCTTTCGATTGACGGAGCGATAACTTCCAATTTATGAAACTGAAAAAGGAGATTAACTATGAAAAATTATAATCAGGTTTATGTAAAAAATAGTTTTGAAGCAGCAGAAATTTATTGTAAGGCATTTGGAGCAGAGATTACTAGAGCATTTATAAATAAGAATAACACTGCTTATGAGCATTGCGAGTTGTCTGTTAATGGAGAAGGTTTTTTGGCATTAGCCGAAGCTTCAAATCCATGTGATATTGATATAGTACATAAGAACAAGTGGGAAACTATGACTTTTAATGTGTTTGAAATGGGTACTGAGGAGGCAGTTTATAACGCATTTGAAGTTTTGAGTGATGGAGGAGTGATTATTGAACCTATTCATGAACTTCCATGGAGTAGTTGTTGTGCTACTGTTATTGATAAATTTGGAGTGTGTTGGTGGATTTCAATTTGACAAATCGGAATTTGTAAATCTGATTGATTTTATAATACAAAGTATTGGAGAGAAATAATATATGTTAGATTAAAAAATCAAATATTAAAAATTTTTCATCATGTCGAGTAATATTAAAATTCTTGTAGATAAGGAGACGGGAGTTAATTACCTTTGTTGGAAGTCTGGATATGGAGCTGGTGTCACACCTCTCCTGGACTCTGAAGGAAAAGTTATAGTTACAAAGTAAAAATCGCATTTGTTCATTTGTAAAGTAATCGTACACAATGCCTGCTACGTATTGTAGCAGGCATTGTAAATGGCGGTTTCTTGTTAAAAACTCGAAAATCGTTATAATGAGTTTACCAAATAATAAGGAGGACTAAAAAATGAATTTAGGAGAAAAAATCAAAGAACGCAGAAAGCAGGCAGGTCTTTCACAGGAGCAGCTTGCTGAAAGACTAAATGTATCAAGACAAGCAATTACAAAATGGGAAACTAATAAAGGTATTCCCGATATTGCTAATATAATAGCGATTAGCGATGAATTTGGATTGAGTTTGGACGAGCTGATTAAGGATGATGTTGCCGTAAAAAAGAAAATAATTACTGATAGTTCCGCTAAAAAGTGGCACATTTTGATGATTGTATACCTGGTGGCTATCGTAGCATATATTGTTTATTTTGTAATCTGCCATAAAATATTGATGATTGGATTTTTGGTTGCTACTCTATTTATGCTGTTCTTTGAATTGAGAATTTTTATTAGAGAGAAAATATACAGACAGCATAAGGAATAAGAACTGTTTTAGCTATAGTTGTTTCAAGCATTTGGCATGCGAATAAAGATAGCATTAAAAAAAAGTGTTTGACAATTTCCAATTTTTGAGATTGAGAAATCGGTATTTGGAGGTGAATAAAATGGATAATTGTGATTGGTGTAACTTGTCTGAAGAAGATAAACAGTTTCAGGTGTACGAAAGTAAATCATGGTCTGTTTTCCTTTCAGATGAACAGGATTATATTGGACGCTGTATATTGGTTTTGAATCGTCATTGCAATTCATTGTCAGAGCTAACAGATGATGAATGGGACGAGCTTCGCAATTTGATTTGTAAAATGGAGGCATGCTTAAAAACTGTTTTAGGAGCAACTCTATGTAATTGGAGTTGTTTGATGAACAATTTCTATAAAGAGTCAGCGCCTAATCCTCATCTTCATATTCACGTAAGGCCAAGATATGATAAGCCCATTGTGCTCAACGGGAGCACCTATACTGATAGCGAGTTTGGTCATCATTATGCGTTGAATAAGGGTGCGGTAATACCTGTTAAAGATAAGGAAGAAGTGTTTAGCCGACTAAAAGGATGGCTTAATTGTTAACTTCGGAATTATCGAGGTAAGTTATGAAGACAGTTACAATATGTGCAAGCATGAAATTTGAGAAAGAAATGCAAAGAATAGCATTTCTGTTAGAAACGAAACATGATTTAAATGTTTTACAATGCGTATATAATACGGATAATTTGGAGATTTCGGAAAAGGAGAGAAGTTTTCTCAAAAATGCGCATTTTAGGAAAATTGAACTCTCGGATGCTATTTATGTTGTTGATATTCAAGGATATATTGGCAATCAGGTTTCAAAAGAAATAGAGTTTGCTAAAAGTAAGGGAAAAGAAATTATATTTCATTCAGAGTATAGCATAGAATGATATAAATTGGTGGAGGATATATGAATACTTTTAATAATGATTTTTGGAGAGCGTTGGATTCATTAGTAGATAATTCGGAAATTGTTATAGATAGACCAAAAGGAACTGCACATCCGAAATATCCCGATTTTATATATAAGGTTGATTATGGATATTTAAAAAATACTTCATCAATGGATGGGGCAGGTATTGATGTTTGGATTGGTTCTGGAGAAAAGAAGATAGATGCTATAATGTGTATTGTTGATTTAATGAAACGAGATTCGGAAATAAAGATATTGATAGGATGCACAGAAGAAGAAAAACAGATTGTGTATCAGACACATAACGAAACAGAATATATGAAAGGCATATTGATAAGACGATAACTTCCAGTTTATCTACGCGATGCATTCGCATTTCGCTTTGCTTCATGCTCATGTCGCGCTGTCGCGCTATGCATCAACACTTGAATGTGTCTGACTGTGAGCAAGCTCCCGTCAGCCAATTCAGTGTAGCTGCGCATCGCTTGTAGAAACGTGCAAATTCTAATTTAGGAGGTAAATTTCTTGGATAGAGTAATATTGAACGACCTTAATTTTGAAAACAGAAATGAGGCTCTAAATTTTTTGAAAAGTTTATGGAAATATGAAAAGTCGGAATGCCCAATATGTGGCAGTAAACTGGAGTTACTACATAAAAAGGCTAAAAAGAATAATTGTGACTGGCAGTGTAAGAGTTGTAATAAGATATATAAAACAATTTATTTATTGGATGAAATTAATGAAAAGATGCCGGATTGATAACTTTAAATTTGAATAAATTATTATTTTATTTCAACAATTGTAGATATGTAAAAGCAAAGGAAGTTTCTTGATGAATGGATTAGTCAATATATAAATTAATAATCTATCAGGTTGGGGCCAGGGTTCAATATTCTATTGAGTGTTCACTTTGTTTCATATACTCAAATATAAATTTCAAATCAATTTCTGATTCTACAAAAACTGCCCCGATATCATAATCGTCAAATACATTGATAGTTTTACCGTGCTGTATGTAAGTTTGAATAGTTGAACCATCTACGTCTATGAGAAGGTTTTCTTTTTCAATGCCTGGAAACTCTTTTTCGATTATTTTACATACATACTTAAATTTTTTTGGACTATTTTCTGGCCAGATATTATAGTCATACATAAATATATACCTCCTAATTAAAGTATTATCCATAAAAGGTTTATTTTTAGAAGACAATTTGCATAATAGAATATTCTATTTGATGTTAAGTTAAATAATACATATTTGGAGTGTATTATTCAACTCATATCAAATTATACTAATTCATTTTTTTAGAATTACTTAACTTTAGCAAGTTTTTCTTTATAATTTTCTTCAATGGATTTTTCAATAAAATCCTTCTTTATTTTAGATATAAATCTAATATCACTAAATAAATGAATTATAGTAGAAATGTAACCACCAATATCAATTCGTTTTACAGCTTCTTCGGCTAATTTCTCATTGTAAGTTACAGCAGCAACAACCTCAATTCCACCTATAACTATTGCATTTACTGATGATGCAATATATTCAGAAATCATAATAATTTTTCTTGTTCTTACTTCGTGAAGTGATGCAGATTTTCTTAAATATTCTTTTAATTGAGTTAGTGTAATGGTATTATTCCACTGGTTAGTAGACCGGTTGAAACAGACGTACCAATAGCAATAGCAACACTTCAACCTAATATTAAAGCACCTTTAATATACTTTTGAGAAATAGATGAATCTTTATTTTGAAGGTTTTTAACTAATGATGGTAATTTTAAATCATTAAGTTCCTATGGAGTTGAAATGGATTCAATATATTTTATTAATTCAGTTACATCGGCATCTGCTTGCTTATATGCCATAATAATTGTGTCAGAATTTCTTCCCATAAATGTAATGTCCTCCTTTTTATCATAATGTATATCTTATTTCGTTCAATGTAAAATGACTAAATATCACTTATTATGTTTCATTTTATCATAATTTATGGTGAATTGGAATCTTAATGATATAGAATGGCATATTGTAACAAGTTGTTGTTATAATTAAAGTTAAAATTGAGATTGCACTTAGATTGTAAATAGTATCAGTAGCAACAAAACTCCTTTTTGCACCTTATATGAGAATATGATACAATGACTCCAGATAAATAAAAATTTGTGATAAGGAGAAGCACAATGGAAGAAAAAACAATGGACAATGTAGCAGAAAACCAAATAGAAAAAATGGAAGATTTAGGACAGGCATTAGAGGAGTCTTATGCACATATGGGAAATGGAGAGTATGATACAGATACTTTGTTGGCATGGGAAAAGATTAATGAATATAAGGAGGCAGGAACTATTCTGTCGGTTACGATTTCTGGAATCGTAAATAAAGGTGTGATTGCTTTAGTGGAAGGTGTCCGAGGATTTATCCCGGTTAGCAGATTAGATATTAATCATGTGGAAGATACAAATGATTGGTTAGGCAGAGATATTAGAGTTCGTGTTATTGAAGCGGATATGGAAAAAAACAAACTCGTTTTATCAGCCAGAGAAATTCTTCGTGAAGAAAGTGCAGCTGCCAGAAAGGCGCAGCGAGAGATGGCTGTTTCAAAGATAGAGGTTGGTTCTGTTGTTGAAGGAAAAGTAGAATCTATTCAGCCATATGGTGCTTTTGTAGACTTAGGAAACGATGTAACAGGTTTGGTGCATATTTCACAGATTTCCATGGATCATATTAAATCTCCAAAAGAAGCTCTGGAAGTAGGACAGATTGTGAAGGCAAAAGTCATTAAAAATGATGGCGGAAAGATAAGTTTAAGTATTAAAGATTTGTTGGAAGAAAAAAGAATTCAGGAAGAAGAGGAAATAAAAAACAACATGCAGGAAGTGGAAAGTATTGGAACTTCTTTAGGAAGTTTACTTAGTGGATTGAAATTAGATTAAATTTCAATTTTGAAATTGAGACGGTAATCTTAGCATGATAACTTCTAAATCAATATATGAGCGAGGTGTTTATTTATGGAATTACCTGACAAAAAATATAGAATTTTAGATATATTTTTTAGACTGCTTAGAGGAGAATTTGTGTCAGTAAAACAGTTAGCAGACGAATATTCAGTAACGGGAAAGACAGTATCAAGAGATATAAATGAAATTAAGTCATATTTGTCTGAAAATGGATTTAGAAACAAAAACGCACAAATTATTTATTCTCACAAATAAAGAGCTTATTATTTATCGATGGATGATTTCTTGTCCAGCAAGGAATTGCTGGCAAATGTTGGAGAGTTCTCAAGTTCAGCCGGCACTAATTATATGGGAAGTCATGGACTAATTTCAATTATTTTTATTGTAGCGGTTTGTGTACTAACAGTTATAGGAAAAAAAATATTTACATTGGCACCTGCAGCAGTTAATTTCTTAATGGTTATTTATGATAGCTTTTTTAGTACATCATTACATGGCGAATCAGATTTCGCAAGTGTAGATGTATCATTGAAAATTGGTGGATATTTAATAATTATTGCAGGTATTATAATTTTGGCTATATCAATATTCCAGTTTTTAAAAGAAAAAAATAATCAGTAAGCATAATTGCTATGAGTAGATATAACAAAATACATCGTATTTTAGATATATTTTATATGGGGATTAATGACAAATATTTTTCAACTCAGGAGTTATCCTACAAATATGATGTATCTAAAAAAACAGTATCAAGAGACATAAACGAGATTAGAAGCTTTCTTTCTGAATACAGAGACATAATCGGAAATGTAGATATTGTTTATGATAGAAAAAGAAAAAAATATCATATGAATATTATGATTAACCAATTATAGGGATATAGGTAATAATGTTAATTGATATATATATTAGACGATTAAAAAGTTAATAAAAGGCGTTCTATGGTGTAATAGCTTCATAGAACGCCTTTTATTATGATGTGGAGAAAAAAATGTAGGATTAAAGAAATAACCATATTGAGATGTAGCACAAACAAAAAGTTGACAATTTGCGTAACGTCGTTTATTGTATGTGTAAATATAATGAGCTAATGGAGGGTCATTAATTGATGAAAAAGTATGAGGAATTGGATATTACGGATTCATTTATGTTTGCAAAAGTAATGTCTAATAAAGATTTATGTAAGACAATGTTGGAACAGATATTAAATATTAAAATTCGAGAGATAAAATATTTGGATTATGAGGATACAATTCAAATTTCATTGGGGTCAAAGGGAGTAAGACTGGACATATATGTTGAAGATGATGAAAATACGGTTTTTAACTTAGAAATGCAAACGACAAAATATGAAGAACTACCTAAAAGATCACGATATTATCAGGATATTATTGATTTAAACCTGATTGAAAAAGGTGAAGCATATGATATACTTAATACAAGTTATGTAATTTTTATTTGCACTTTTGATTTTTTTAAAAGCAATAAAAGTATGTATGAATTTGAAAATATATGTATTAATAAGCCGGAATTAAAATTAAATGACGGAACGCATAAAATTTTCTTAAATACCAAGGAAGATAGAAGCGGCATAAGCAAAGAGTTGAAATTATTATTAGATTATTTCGATGGCAAAGAACCGGAAAGCAAACTTGCTAAGAAAATTGATCAGAAAGTGTTTGAAGCCAAAAGAAATGACCAATGGAGGCGAGAGTATATGTCATATCAGATGGAATTAAATCAGCAGTATAGGAATGGAAAGGAAGAAGGAAGAAAAGAAGGAATAGACGATATGAGTAAGCTGATAAAAATGCTAATATCAGAAAATAAATATGAATAACTAGAAAAAGCAGTAAATGATGAGGAATACCAGAAGGCACTAATGAGAAAATACAGAATAACTAAATAGAACAGTGAACATAAATAAAATTTGGAGGAATTAATATGGATAAGAAGGCAATTTATAACTTGACTTATGGGGTATTTATGGTATCCACTAAGGCAGGGGATGTGATTAATGGATGTATTACAAATACATGTATTCAGGTGGCTAATAATCCGGTTAGAATAGCCGTGTCGGTGCTTAACAGTAATTATACATGTGAATTAATTAAAAAGAGCGGAATTTTAGCAGTTAGCATTTTAGATAGTGATTGTACGTTTGAGTCTATAAAGCATTTTGGTTTCCAATCAGGAAGAGATGTGAACAAGTTCTCAAATATTACACCACCAACTGATAATGAAGGAATTCCTTATCTTGGATGGCAGTCATGTGCAGTTATAAGTGGTAAGGTTGTTGAAAAGCATGACCTTGGAACACACACTTTGTTTATTGCAGAAGTTACAGATGCAAAAGTTTTAAGTGAAAAAGAACCATTGACTTATGCACAATATCAAAATGAAATAAAACCAAAGCCTAAAAAGGATGATGAAAGTAACGGAAGAAAAATAGTAGGCTGGAGATGTAAAATCTGCAATTATGTATATGAAGGAAGTGAGTTGCCTAAAGATTATGTATGCCCAGTTTGTGGACATGGCGCAGATGATTTTGAACCAATTTACGCTTGATAGAAAGATGTTGATTTTGTGGTAGCATAATATAAAATTGCGAGAAGAATAAAAAGAAGCATATTCTAGCTGAAATTACGTTAGAATATGCTTCTTTTATGGCTGGCTTTACACCTGTGGCATCTGTGGAAATAATGGATGCGGCAGTGGAAACATATAAATACAACTTCATTGAACAAAAAGGATTCAATGAAACCGTAGAAACTAGAGACATAAGGGAAGAGGAAGTTAAGCAAAAGCTTTATGATGAAATAGGAGAAAGACATGTAAACTTGGTGGTTGGAGGATTCCCATGCCAAGGATTTTCAATGTCGGGAAACAGGGTAATAACTGATGAAAGAAATAGCTTGTATTTGGAAATGAAGAAGATTGTTGAACGCCTTAAGCCGGAATATGTGGTAATGGAAAATGTTGAAGGATTGCGTTCAATGATGAATGGAGCAATAGAAAAGAAAATCATAGAAGATTACAAGAAAATTGGATATGACATTAATGTAACCATTTTAAATTGGAAAAAATGGGCATTTATGTTCAATTACATCGGCAGGTGAACAAGAAAAAATAGAAGAGGAAATTAAAAAAATAGATTCTGCAAATTTAATGAATAATTATTGGATTGGAACATATGAAAACTTTCAGTATGAGGAATGGACATGGATTATTGATGAAGAATTTTTATTTAATAATTGGGCGTATGATGAACCTAATAATTATCATAACATAATAGAAGGATATGGTCATATCATTACAGGAGATTATACTTCTGTAAACAAGTATAAAACATTGGGTACTTGGAATGATTCATCACAAGATGGAGCTGGTTACGCAAATACATTTTTTGATTTAAAAAACTACGGATTCATATGCAAAATAGACAACGTAAATGTAAATATTTCAGATCATGATTATTCGGATAAAAAAGTTACAGTTAATGGTAAATTTCCTTTTGAAATGGGAACTGGTGGAAATAGTACAACAACTGATTTCTACTATAGAGACAGTTATTTTAGTGAAGATTCATCATCATATAATGCAAGTTTAGCATCAATGTCTATTAGTATGGCTCTTGCTGGTTTTGGGACACCTAATAGTAAGGATGAACCCAAAAATTTTAATAAAAATATCGTAGAAGTGTATAATCAAATAGGATTTAAAGATGAATACAGTTGTATATATGATTTTGATAAAGAAGAAAAATTGTATAACTCGCATGCAAACTTATTATTTTATGACACATCTTTAAGTGGACCAAATTCTACAGATAACTCAATAGGTGTTCATATTGCAAAAAAAAGAATAAAAATAAATGATAAAATAAAAACTCTTTTGTCTGTAGTAGCCTGCAAATAAAAAGTCAAGGCTAATCTAAAGAACATTGAAAATTTTATACAGGTTGAAAATTAGGTATCAAAATAAAACCACCACACTAGTGCTGGTCTGAAAATCGTAGTTATAATTAGGATTCTGGAAGAGATGAAAGATATTCTTTCACTCGTCCATAGTAGATTCTTAGAAACTTGTTGGCACCAGCCGTTATATAGACATAATAGGGTTTACCTTGAGCACGTTTCTTGTCTAAGAACTGATACACAGGATCATCCTATGGTTTGGTCTTGATTAAAGCGTCCATTACCTGAAATAAGGTTTTTCGTGGGTCAGTTTGATTTCAAAAGGTGTGGAAACAATTTCACCAAAAGGTCGCATAATAGCAACCATACTTTTACCTTTTGAAACATCAATACCTACTGCGTTCATAAATTTGTCACTCCTTAAGATTATTGCAATGGATAAATATCAGTTTTACTCATTGCCTATTCGATCTACTGTGGTGTGACACGAATGCACCTATGGCGATTCAACCTGCATAAAACGAACGCTGCGAATGAGGAGCTGGTTATCAGTCTTTTTTACGGACGCGAAGTCCAAGAAAGGAGAAGATATCCAATTGCTACCTACATTCTAACAGCTTAAGCAACAAGATGGATAATTCCTTACTGGCTGTAAGGGTTATTAACCATAAATATATTGTAGTAGAAAGGAAATAGAAAATGTTTAAAACAAAATCGGGACGAAATATTTCATATTTCGGAAATGAATACACAAAAGAAATACATAGAAAAAATGGAAATAATTGCAAGATAAAAACTATTGATGAATTGTTCGAAATTTTACTTGATGTTTGGTGTAGAGAAACAGCCTATCCTAGCTGTCAAAAAGAGTATGATGAGGAAAATGATCCTACATATGGACAGTGTGCAATAACAGCAACGCTGGTTTATGATATGTTTGGAGGCACAATTCATAAAATAAGAGTTTCAGGCGGTGGTACTCATTATTTCAATAAAATTAACGAACATTATATTGATTTAACAAGTGATCAATTTAATTTGTATGATATTTATGTAGATTATAGCAATAATGAACTTGTAAAACGAGAGTACTGTGGAAAGAATGCCGATACATTGAAAAGATATAAATTATTGGTGCAGGCTATTGATAACAAAGTGAATAAAGAAAAAATTTAAAGTAAATTTCAGATATTTATAGTTGAAAATGGAAAAAGAGTTGTTGTGAAATAGACTATCGTAAGAAGCATCAATTGAACAAGAACCATATACTGAGGCAGAATTGAAAATAAATCTAAATTCATACAGACAAATATAACGATATAATTTGCCGGCTTAGTTGATAAAGGAAAAATCAATTATAAAAAGAAAGGGTATTACAATGAATAATGAGCAGATGATAAAAATTAAAAATTTTGATTATTTAAATCAGAACATATTAAAGGGGAAAATTCTTTTTACAGGTTCATCACTGATGGAACAGTTTCCTATTTGTGAAATTGCAAGAAGCAAAGGATTTGATGAGGTAATTTATAATCGAGGCGTTGGTGGATTGAATACAGATGAGTTTTTGGAGAACATTAATACATTGCTTTTAGACCTTGAACCATCAAAGATATTTATCAATATAGGAACAAATGATATTACGGAATCTCGATATGGAGATAAGTGGATGTCACATCTGATGGACAATTTTTGCAAAATTATTGAAACTACAAAAGATAGTATTCCTAATGCAGAAATTTATATAATGGCATTTTATCCTGCAAATTTACATTTGCCTTGGCATACAGAAGAGGCAATTCAATGGATGAAGCTTAGAACTCCTGAAAACATTCAAATGTGCAATGAGCATTTGAAAGAAATCGCAAATAAATATGAATGCTATTATATTGACTGCAATGCAGGTCTCGTTAATGAAAATGGAGAACAAAAAACAGAGTATGCAATTGACGGTGTGCATATGTATGCAAATGGATATTTGAATGTTTTTGAGGTAGTAAAATCCTATTTGAATTAATCGTTTATTTTATATTAAACAAATATAGGAGCATAAAAATATGAATAATATTGAAATTATATTTTTTGAAGAATACAAAAAATTAGATAATTTATGTAAAGATTTACTGGGAAGCAATCAAGGAATTACGCAGTATGTAAATGAAATGGAACAAATACCATTTGAGAAAAGCAAACTTGTTGAGTCATGGCAATACGATTATAAAATGCTTAAGCATATAAGATGGATACGTAATAATATAGCTCATAATAATGGAGATTCAGAATGTAGCGAAAGTGATGTACAATATGTAAAAAATTTTTATCAAAGAATAATTAATAGAACAGATTCATTTTCATTAATAAATGTTGAAATTAGAAAAGCAGAAGACAATCAAGCTAGTAAAAATATTACAAATGAAAATGTGGATAATGTTGTAAGTAGAGATAATAGTAATAATGTATTTATAGGAATAACAATGATTGCATTAATAATTATTTTGGTAATATTTGTTTTGATGATACATTATTTTATGATAAATGATTAAAACTAAAAACTGCATATATAATTTTCACGTGTTAAAAAAGATAAATGAATATATGCAGTTAATAATTAGAAGAATTTGTATAAATGGAGTTCGAAAATGACAAAGGAAGAATGGTACAAACAACTATTTAGCAGACTTAATAATTCAAAATTTCGCAGTAGTTTTCATTTAAAACAAAAGGATATTGATTACATAAATGAAAAGGGAATGGAAACTATAAGGGAACATGCAAGAGAATTTATTTTTAAAAGAGAAGCTCCTGCATTTATTCCAAATGACGGAAAGCAAACTCCAACAAAAGGACATCCGGTGTTTGTTGCTCAGCATGCAACAGCTACATGTTGCAGAGAGTGTATCAGAAAGTGGCATAAAATTCAGCCGGGAAAAGAATTAAGCAGAATTCAGCAGGATTATTTGGTAGATGTAATTATGACATGGATTCAGAGTGAAGTGGACAGGTACAATAATTGAAGGAACGGAGTAATAAAATGTGGAAAATTAAGCATATATTTGATGGCGATTATGGATGTGAAGAACGTTCTGAAAGTGAAAAGCCAAAGGTGACAGTTACACTTGTAAATGAAAATAATGAGAAAAAAATCATATCAGTAGAAGACAAGTGGCTTATGGATAATAACTTAGATGAAGGCGACGAATGGCCTGAAAATTTGTTGTAATAAATTGTTTGAAATTTGAGAATATTAAAAAGAAAGTCACCGGTCAATTGAATATGCATCCAATCAAGTAAGTAGGGTGCGTATCACAATTACCGGTGCTGTTAATTATATTTAAATATTTGATTTACAGAAAAACTTTCACGCTTTTAGTTTGTCATATCAAATGTGTTATTTCCCGGAAGAGTTATTGACTTAATATCATCAAGATTTCCAATAACTCCGGTGAATACAGTATATTTAGAACGTTTGCTGCCATTTTCTACAGAATCAATCTGAGAAATAACTTTAGGCGAGGTTTCTTTACCTTTAATATTTAATGTTGCAATACCGGTATTAAGTTCATCTATTACATCTATTAATGGTAAAGTGTTTTTTTCACCCTTATGGTATGAATAGTAGATTGTGTATTCAATAGGTGTGATAATTATTTCATTAATATAAACCTTTTTGTTGTTATATTTTTCGCCTAAATCAATTTCCCTATTAAATGTTTTTCTAAGTTCTTCAGTACCATGTTTTAAATCCCAGGATATTTTCCAATTGCCATTTACAAAAGTTTCATCTTCAGAATAAACTGTATGACCTGTAGCATAAAAAGATTTTATTTCCATAGTAATATTTTCAAAATCTAAATCACGTTCATTATCAACATCAAAACCGTAAGTGTAACTTGTATCATCTGATTTATAATGATTAGCATATCCTGTTGCCCATGACAGACCAACTTGTTTACCATTAGATTTTGTACAATAAAAATCAACGTCCATAAAGACATCAACCAAATCATAGCCCATATCTTCTACAGTTTTTTCCCATTTTCCATAATCAACCTTAAAATAAACGTATGCAATATTATTGTCAGCTACAGTTTCCACAAGTTCGACGGAAATACCTTTATCTTCACACTTAATGTTTTTTAAATTTGAATCAGTATAAATAGTGTCATATCCGTTTTTAATAAGATATTGTTCATGTGTTTCTTTCTCTGTAGTTTTAATAACCTTATTTTTAACGTGTGAATCCATATGTAAAATATAGTTAATTGCATAAACACTGCCATTTGATAATAAAATACAGGCTAGTGCAATAGAAGCAACTTTAAGTAATCGCGGATAAGAATGTTTCTTTTTTGTATCCTTAACAGAATTTAATATTTTGTTGTCGATTTTTTCAGATGTTTTAATTTCATCATATACTTTTTTATATTCATTAACATCCATACTGTTTATCCTCCTCTAAATTCATTTTTAAGAGCTCACGTCCTCTTTTTAATCTCATTTTAATTGCTGATTCTTTACAGCCAAGTATTTCACCAATTTGCTTACAGGAATATCCTTCGTAATAATGCAGATACATTGGAGCTTTACATTTGTCAGGGAGGTTTAGAACCATTTGCAGTAAATCATTATATTCTGAAGAAAATGATTCTCCCAGTAAGTCTTCATGATTAAAAATATCTCTTTTCTTATTCCAAAATAATTTCAGGTGATTTTTGGAGAGATTAATTGAAATTCTAATGAGCCATCTTTTTTCATGTTCATCTGTTTCAAAAGCTTTGTTACTACAATAAAGTTTTGTAAAAACTTCCTGCAAAATATCTTCAGCGTCATTTGGATTTTTTACATATGTGAAGATTATTCTGAAAAGAAGATCCTTGTACTTGTAGTATTTCTCTTCGAATTGCTGAGTACTCATAATTTGAATTGTTTCTCCTTTCACCTTATATACAGTCGGGAAGCGGTAATGGTCAATTTTTAAATAATAGAAAATTTAAATAATAGTTAAATAATAAAACTTAAGCTTAAATAATATAACACATATATTTTACGCGAAAAAGAAGATTACTAGGGAAATAAATTGCTATTGAAAGTGAGCGATGGTAATATATTATGTAAAATAAAAATCATACTTATATAAACATGATGGCTTTATACGATTAGAAAATTAAAAGAAAATCTTATGATTTGGAATAAATAGTAGAATGTCGGTTTGTAAAGGATAATTTTGGGTTGCTTTATCCGATGACAGAGTAATTGGTACAATCGGACTCATGTTGAAGGAGAAAAATTGTACTGTTTTGAAAAAATTTTTTGTAGAGAAGGCGTTTCGTTCACAGAAAGTAGGACTTTCATTATACAATGAACTTTTGAAGTATGCTAACAGCAAAGGTATTGAGCATATAATTTTGGATACACCTGCGGTTGCTCATATCTCACATAGGTTTTATGAAAAAGCTGGTTTTAAAAGAATTAATTCAGAAGAACTACCAGTACCATATTCCTATCCGGACAGGGATAGCATACTATATCTGTTGAATCTATAAAGTTATGTTTATAAGTATTTTGTCAAATCAAAAACTATACACAATTATAAGATTAGAGGAGAAAGAATATGCAGGATTGTGGATTTACAAGAGAAAATAAATGGTTTAGATATCGTGCAGCAACAATAATAATTGAAGAAGGTTGTGTGCTATTTGCAGGAAATGAAATAGACGATTATTATTACTCAATCGGTGGTGGAGTTCATGTTGGAGAAACATCTGAACACGCAGTAAAAAGAGAAGTGCTTGAGGAAACAGGTGTAGAATATGAAATCGACCGTCTTGCAGTTATTCACGAAAATTTCTTCAATGAAAATCAGGGAAGTTTAAAAGGAATGGATTGCCATGAAATGTCAATGTACTATTTGATGAAGCCTAGAGGAACAAAACAGCTTAATAGTGATAGTTATAGCCAGGGAGTAAGAGAAACAATGCATTGGATACCAATAAAAGATTTGGATAAATACAAAGCATTTCCAACTTTTTTGAAGGAATATCTTAGTAAGGAACATGCTGGAATTGAGCATATAATTACGGATGAAAGAAAAACTGGATTATTATATTGAAAAGGTAAACCAGGGAAATTAGTCTCGTAAAAACTTTTATATAAGGAGAAAATTTATATGATAGGTTTAATAGTAGCCCGTTCAAAAAATAATGTTATTGGAAAAAATGGAAAAATTCCGTGGAAAATAAAGGGAGAACAAAAACAATTCAAGGAACTTACAACAGGAAATGTTGTAATAATGGGACGAAATTCATACGATGAAATTGGTCGCCCGCTTCCAAATAGAGAAACGATAGTTATTTCGAATACTAAAAAATATATAGGTGAAAATCTTCATACAGCATCTAGTGTAAAAGAGGCTATAGAATTTGCAAAAGGAAAAGATGTATATATAGCCGGTGGCTATGGAGTATACAAAGAAGCCATACCACTAGTGGACGTAATGTACATTACTGAGATTAATATAAATGTAGAGCAAGGGGATGTCTTTTTCCCAGAATTTGATGACAATAATTTTAATATATCTATTGTAGAAACATCTGAAAATAATGAACTGTTTATAAGAAAAATTTATAGAAGAAAGAATAAGCAATAGTAATTTCCAGTTTTATTAACGATAATAAGGAATTAGACGGGTAAATTTTAAAATGTTAGAAGAGATGGAAAATATTAAATATGGAAATTTAGAAACTGCAATGTATTATTGTGAGAGAAATAAAATAGGGAAATGGATAAATCGAAGTTTGTAAGGAACAGAAACTTTGAATTTTATGGAGGTAAGTCGTAAATGGATTGTATATTTTGTAAGATATTAAACGGAGAAATTCCGAGTTTGAAAGTATATGAAGATGAATATACAATGGTTTTTATGGATATTGCAAAAGATGTTGACGGCCATATGGTTGCAATACCTAAAAAGCATATTAAAAATATTCTAGATTGTGATGTAGATACGCTTAGCCATTTGATGTCCACAGTGAAGAAAGTAGCCAACTATTGTGTTGATAAATGTGGGTACGAAGGTGTGAATTTACTGAATGCAAGTGATGAAAGTGCTGGTCAATCTGTTCCGCATTTTCATATTCATATTATTACAAGAAGAAGAAACGATAATGTGGATGCGTGGCCTAAATTTGACGGGGCAAATTGCGAAACAGAAGAAATTTATGAAAAGATAAGAATGAGCTAAATTTGAATCTTTGGAGATGTTGAGATGATAAAAAAATACAAAATAGGTTTTGATATATGGGGATTGATTACTTTTATTATTATTATGATTCCCAATTTTATTTGGTTCGCAGTTCCAGCACCGAATGATATTTTAAGGGGAGAGTCAATTACAAAAACAGTAGATGTAATAGCATCTATATGTCAGGTGTTAATGGTAATGTCGTTATGTATATTCATTAATCAAGACCGTAAAAAAATAAGTATCACACGATTTATTATGGCCACAATTATTTGTTGTCTACTGTATTTTTTATGTTGGATATTTTATTATGTAGGTGTGACGAATGGCATTGTTATATTGGGTTTGACTATTTTTCCATGCTTGGTATTTCTGTTTTTCGCTATTGAAAGAAAGAATATGATTGCTGTTATACCTATTTCAATATTTATGGTATGCCATTTGATTTATGGAATAGTTAATTATATTATTTAAGAAACTTCCAGTTTGGAGAATTGAAAAAAACGGAATTTACCTATTAAGACATATAAACTCTTGACAATAAAGCTCCTATATAGTATGTTTTTGATAAACTACTATATAGGAGCTTTTGTATGGAAATGAATGGAGGATTTCTTGTCACCAAAATAAAACAGCTTGGAGACCGGATTTTCGAGAAGATTCTCAGTGAAAAGAATATTGATGCGTTTAATGGAGCCCAGGGGCGTATTCTTTATGTGCTGTGGCAGAAGGATGGTATTTCAATCAGGTCACTTTCGACTAAATGCGGATTAGCGATAACATCTCTTACTACGATGCTGGAAAGAATGGAAAAACAAGGGCTGATAAGCCGTGTTCAGTCTGAAACGGACAAAAGGAAGACACTCCTGTTTCTGACTGAGAAAGCACATGCCTTAAAGGGCGAGTACGATTCTGTATCTGATGAGATGGGTAGTATTTACTACAAAGGTTTTTCAGAGGAAGAAATTACCCGGTTTGAGGAATGCCTCGACCGCATCAGAAAGAATCTTGAGGAGTGGCAGAAGTCATGAGTATTTGTATCAAAAATCAGATTCAGAACATGAATATCGTCATTGGCTGCACAGTGGGGTGTGCATATTGCTATGCCCGCAACAACGTGAAACGCTGGCATATGATTGATGACTTCGCTGACCCTGAATTCTTTCCGGGTAAGCTCAAGATGATGGAAAAGAAACGTCCGCAGAACTTTCTTCTTACCGGCATGAGCGATCTCTCCGGATGGAAGCCGGAATGGAGAGACGAGGTATTTGCAAAGATCCGTGAAAATCCACAGCATCAGTTCCTGTTCCTTACCAAGCGACCTGATTTGCTGGATTTTGATACCGATCTGGAAAACGCATGGTTTGGCGTTACGGTGACGAGGAAAGCAGAACTGTGGCGTATCGACGCCCTTCGGAAAAACGTCAGAGCAAAACATTACCATGTTACCTTTGAGCCGTTATTCGATGATCCCGGCACAGTTGACCTTTCCGGAATCAATTGGATCGTTGTCGGCACCATGACCGGAGCTCAGAGCAGGAAGATTCATACGGAGCCGGAATGGGCATGGTCTCTGACGGACCAGGCACATAAGCTCGGCATTCCGGTGTTTATGAAGGAAGACCTTGTCCCTATCATAGGGGATGAAAATATGATTCAGGAAATGCCGGAAGAATTTAATAAAGTGTTAGAGGTACAGAAATCATGGAAGAAGTAATGAATGGAATCCTCATTCGTGAGGTGGAAACAAAGAACATCATGACTAAGTCTAGTCTGCCGGTAGGCGGTTACTCGGTCAATCCCTATGTGGGCTGTACACATGCCTGCAAGTATTGCTATGCTTCTTTTATGAAGCGCTTTACCGGGCACAAGGAGGAATGGGGCACTTTCCTTGATGTGAAGCATTGGCCAGAAATTAAAAATCCGAAGAAATATGCCGGACAGCGGGTGGTCATCGGTTCTGTGACAGATGGCTACAATCCACAGGAGGAGCAATTCGGGAATACCAGAAAACTTCTGGAGCAGCTGATCGGCAGTGACGCAGATATTCTGATCTGCACAAAGTCGGATCTTGTGGTACGGGATATTGATCTGTTGAAGAAGCTTGGACGTGTAACCGTTTCATGGTCGATCAACACACTAGATGAAAATTTCAAGAACGATATGGATTCTGCTTCGAGCATTGAGCACCGTATCGCTGCTATGAAGCAGGTATATGAGGCAGGTATCCGTACAGTCTGTTTCGTATCCCCGGTATTCCCCGGTATCACGGATTTTGAAGCAATCTTTGAGCGGGTAAAGGATCAGTGCGATCTGTTCTGGCTCGAAAATCTCAATCTTCGAGGCGGTTTCAAAAAGATAATTATGGATTATATCGCCGGAAAATATCCTGATCTTGTACCACTTTACGACGAGATCTATAACAAGCATAACCGTAGCTACTTTGAAGCACTTGAAGTAAAAGCTGAGAAAATGGCTAAGAAGTATGATTGTGCCTTTGTGGATAATGAAATGCCTTATGGCAGAGTCCCGCAGGGACATCCAGTGATCGTAGATTATTTCTATCATGAGGAAATCCGTGGGACAGAGAATACCGGAAAAAGAAATCGCTAAATTCCAGTTTATAAGGATATTTATTAATATAGAAACAAATGATATTACAGAAGCACGATATGAAGATAAATGGCTGTCACATTTAATGGACAATTTTTGTAAAATTATTGAAACCACAAAAGATAGCATTCCTGATGTAGAAAATATTAATGAAAAAGTAGCATAAAAGTGATCTAATAGTTATTAGACAAGGAGACAATGTTTATGCATTATGAGATGTAAGACATTAGTGAACGGAACACAAAAATAAAATAGAGAAAGGAGATGTGTATGAGCAAAATCAAAAGGCATTTTAAGATGATGATTGGTGGCTTTCTGTTTTTTGCAGTTTTTCTTATTGGAATGAGATGTATGAGAGAGTCTGTCTATGCACTGGGAGATGTGTCAAGATATCATACAGAATTTATTAATCAGGCATGTCCAAATATAAAAGTAATAGGTAGGGCATATCTGGTTGGTCCTGACAATGTGGCACATTGGAAAAATCATATTGCCATGGATGTAGTACCTGCAGGAACAAAGATTCAGGGTAAAACAGTAGATCCTAAGTATCTGCCACAGGACAATATTGAAAATTTAAAGGTGCTGTATTCAAGTGTTATAGGATATCAAAATTTCACATAGATTAACGGTGCGTATCTGGAAAGTGAAACAGCTAATTTACAGGTAGTAGAATATGATAAGAATACTGTTACTTTTTGGAGTAATGGATATAAAAGTTTTACAGGAGCACCTGTTATGTGTGCCCAGTATTTATTACAAGCTTCACATCCACCTGGATTTTATAGAACATCCAGAAGCAATGTCTGGATTGATCTTGACAAAGAATATAACCGTATACCGGAAGGCACAAACATTACAAAGGTTGCTGACGGAAAGGTAACATGTGGATTTATTGGGATTAGTCCAATACCGGGAACAGCAGATAGTGGTGATGTATATAGAGTAGGAATAAATCAAAAAATATATATAGTTACTACGAGAAGACTTTATTCTAATACATCAGATACAGATGATTTGTATTACAAAGTTATATTCCAGGGGGACAACAGTATCAACTATTTAATGAACGGATATGGTTACTATTATGTAAAAAGTAAGTACATAAACCTTTACAAAAATGGAACAGAAGTGCCAGAGGGCGCTGTAATGAAAAAAGTTTATAACTTGAAAACATTAAAGGAAATTGGTGTTAGAAAATCAAAGGATGAGTCGAATGATGACAATGTTGTAGGACTTCTTCAGGCAGATGCAGAGATAGAAACGTTGCCAAATGAAAGTGATTCAAATTGGACCACGGTATGGTTTAACAGTGAAAGAGCTTATGTTAGAACACAATATCTGACAGATGTAGAGCTGGTTGAAAATAAAACTAAAGTAAAAAATCTTTTAGTAAGCAATGTAAAAAATAATCAATATGTATTGTCATGGTCTAAGTCTTCTGGATGTACAGGTTATAACATTACATATACCGGTATTGGGAAAAACTCGAAAGCTTTCTTTAAAAAGACCGATTATAAGAAAACATCAATTACTGTAAACAGATCTTATTTTAAAAATAACAGAAATACTATTCTGGTGAATATTGCAGCAAATTATAAAACAGGAGCAACAGAAGCTACACAGATAGTTCTTTCGTTGGACAACAGACCACCAAAGATGAAAAAGAAGCGTCTTAATATAAAGAAAAAACAGATATCCTTTGAAAAAATGCTGATACCTGTTGATATTGTTCAATATTCAACAAATAAATCATTTAAGAATGCTAAAACTGTATGGGATAAAAAGGGTGGTGGACTTAAGGCAATTAAAAAGCTAAAGCCTAACACAACTTACTACATAAGATATAGTATTACAACTGACGTATCCACTCTAAAAGGATATAAGAAAATTGGTGGAATTTGGTCCAAGACGATAAAGGTAAAGACAAAAAAATAATACTATTTAACCGCAAAATGAAATTAAATAACAAATTTATTTTTATTAAGAGTTTCATAGTTGTCGATATGGCAGATTTCAATGTGGTCACCTTTCCATCCGATATCACAGTCACTATTAAATTTTAAAAATAATCACCTTCAAGCTATAATTCAAAAAAATATAGTTTGAAGGTGATTTTATATGGCTAGATAATGGATATAATTGAATTGGCTGAATATGGAGTGATTGTTGAAAATAATCCAGTTGTAGTTGATGAAAATATTATAACTTCGTATTGTCCTCAAACAGCGCCTAAGGTGGCGTTTACATTATTAGAAATGTTAATAGGTAAAGAAAAAACATATGAAGTAAGAGTGACAATGGGATATAAATAAAAAACATACTTTTATAAACATGAGGGCTTTATATGATTAGAAAATTCAGAGAAAATGATTTACCATCAATTATGCAAATATGGTTTGATTCAAATGTAGAAGTACATAGCTTTATTCCAGAAAAATATTGGATGGATAATTTTGAAATGGTTAAGGATATACTTCCTCAGGCGGAAATATATGTATATGAAAATTTAGGAAAAATAAGTGGCTTTATAGGATTAAACAAAGATTATATAGAAGGAATTTTTGTTGAAAAGAATATGAGGTCAAAAGGTATAGGAAAACAGTTATTGAATTATGTTAAGAAATTAAAAGAGGAAATGCATTTAAGTGCGTACCAAAAAAATTACAAAACAATTTCATTTTATCAAAGAGAAGATTTTGTGATTCAGTCAGAAAGTATTGATAATGATACAAATGAAAAGGAACTTCTTATGAGTTGGAAGAAATAGTAGAAGGTTGGAAGGACATACTTGCTCTTGCATATATAGGAACATATCAGAAATTAGATACCAATCAGTGGTTTATTACAGGCGGTGGATTAGAAAGTAATGAAAGGCTGAGTCAATGCTGCATATGAGAAATGGCAGAAGTAGCAAGGCACATATATATAGACTTCCATATGCGGTAGAGGTTTATAAAAATGGATTAGTATCAAAGATAATAGTGTCAGGTGGACGCAACATCGGAAATGCAAATATGGTTGAGGCTGACTATCTTAAAGAAAAAGCAATTGAGTTTGGAATTAAAAAGAAGGATATTTTGGTTGAAAACAAGGCAATGACTACTTGGGAAAATATGAAATTATCGCGAGAATTGATGATTAAAAATAATTTGCTTGGCGAATGTACAAACATTGCAATCGTGACATCTTCTTTTCATATGAGACGAAGTATTATGATAGCAGAAAGAGTTTTTAGAGATGATGGTGTTAATATAGTTTCTTTGCCTGGTGAAGATAATTCTACAAGAAGAACAACCTGGTTTACGAATGAAAAAGGACGAGTTAGAGCGATAGGGGAAGTAGAGAAGATAATAGATTATGTTAAAAAAGGGAAAATTGACGATTTTGAAATTATATAAAAAATAGAGTATTTATAAAAGTGTTGTTAGATTAAAATGTATAGTGGAGGTAATCAGTAATGGAAATCTGAAAACTAGATAATAAATTTGGAGGTTTCAGATGGCAAAAAAGAAAAGAGAACATATAGTATTTGATCAAATGTTAAAACAAAAGAAGAATATTCCATTTTCAATGGTGAATAAGGAAAATACTAAAAAGAGAAAAAAGAAAGCGTTTAAAGGAGGCAAATCATTAAATGAAAACAATAGCAATTGCAGCTGTGACAGCAGGCGGAAAAACAACTATAGTTAACGAATTGAAAAAGCAAATCGCAAATACTAAAGTTTTGCATTTTGACGATTATTCTTTTGAAGGTGAAGTTGATAATTATTATGAATGGACGAAACAGGGAGCGGATTATAATGTGTGGAATCTGAGTCCGTTGGTTAAAGATGTCATTGATATAAAAAATTCAGGCTGCGATTATTTGTTATTAGACTATCCTTTTGCATACTGTCACGAAGGTTTAAGGGAATATATTGATTGTGCAATTTTTATAGATACGCCATTAGATATTGCGATGGCTAGAAGAGTTTTGAGAGATATGAAAAATGCTACAGGAGACGAGATTCGACAAGACATGGATACGTATCTTAAATATGCCAGAGTTGCGTATATTCAAATGTTAAAAGATGTTTTGCCAGCATCTGATTATGTGATAGATGGGACGAAAGAATTAGATGAGAAGGTTGATGAGATAAAAAAGATAATTTTGTCACTTTAGAGTTTTATTATAAAATTATGACCATGGTGGATAATTTTCAATTTGAAATGAAAAAATTAAGAAAGTGCAGGTTAGTTAGACAGTATGAAAATAATTACATTTGAAGAAAAGTATAGAGATGACCTTATTTTTATGATATTGGAAGCAAAAGATGCATTGGGAAGAGTTCCGGGACTGAATGAAGATTTGTTAGATATCCAAAAAAGTTATATGGATAAGGGCGGAATGTTCTGGATTGCCATAGATGAAAATGACAGGGTTATTGGAAGTGTGGGTGTGAGAATGATTGATAATTCCAATGAATGTTATATTCATCGTTTGTTTGTGAAATGTAATCAAAAACACAACGGCATAGGAACTAAACTTTTGACTACCGCAGAAGAATACGTTAAGAAAAATGGAAAAGATGCTACGCTTGTACACTTAGGTAAACCTAAAGAACAATGGTTTGAGTCATGGAAGTTTTATCCGAAGAATGGTTATGTTGAAATTGAAGATAGTATTATGAGAAAAGAACTTTAATCTATTATTTGTTTGACGATAGATTGTTATTAATTGCATCACATGGAGAAAAATATGCTAGACCAATTTATAGAAGAATATGTGCCTGTGATGCTGGAAGAATTGAGAGCAGTAAAAAAAAATAAATCTATTCTGGTAGCAAAAGATTATAAATGGAAAAGAGGGAAGAAATGATTGAAGTAAATTTTTATGATGAAGTAGATGATTTTTTACTTGAATTTGCTGTTATTATTTCAAAATCTAATGGTAAATGGGTATTTTGCAAGCATAAAGAAAGAGATACATTTGAAGTACCGGGAGGACACAGAGAAACCGGTGAGAAAATTGAAGATACTGCAGTAAGAGAATTAAAAGAAGAAACAGGAGCTGTAGATTTTAACATAAAACCAGTTTGTGTATATTCAGTAAAAGGAAAAACGCGTGTAAATGAAAATGCAGCAAAAGAATCTTTTGGAATGCTTTATGCAGCAGAGATTTTTTCTTTTGAGGAGATACATAGTGAAATCGAGAAGATAGTTTTAAGCGATGACTTAATACGTCAGTGGACATATCCTTTGATTCAACCTAAGTTAATTAGCGAAGCAAAGAAAAGAGGTTATCTATAAGAGCAGAGCAAATATATGTAGAACTCCAATTTGGATATTGCAAAATCACATCCTGAAACACAGATAGAGGAAGAACATTTTGTTATTGAAATATATCCTATTGAATTGTAGTGGGTAATGTAAACAATTAAAATTAAGGAGGTTCTACAATGGCAGAACTATGGGATGCATACAATAAGAATTTTAATAAAATAGAAAATAAGACATTGATTCGAGGCGAATCCATTCCTGATGGAGCGTATCATCTTGTAAGTGAAATAGTAGTAAAGCATACAGATGGCTCATATTTACTAATGCAACGTGATTTTAGAAAACATCACGGTGGAAAATGGAAATTGACTGCAGGAGGTTCCGCGTTACAAGGAGAGGATGAGTTAGAAGCAGCAGTTAGAGAATTAAAAGAAGAAACCGGCTTAAGCGGTGAAATGAAGGAGATTGGGCGTGCTGTTCGTCATGACCACCATTCATTTTATGTAGTATATTTGTGTGAGGCGGATTTTGAAAAGGACTCGATTGTTTTACAGGAAGGAGAAACAATTGGTTACAAATGGGTAGACAAGGAAACAATGTTTAAATTGGATGGGAATGAGCTAGCCTCAAGCAGAACGTTGGAGATTGTTAAAAAACTAGATTTGTAATTGATTATATTATGTAGTGAACATACGAGAGTAAAGGAATATAAGATAACGGAGTATTTATGAAATACACAATAAAAGAAAATCAATTGAATTATGAAACATATTATACACTTAGAAAATCAGTAGGATGGAATAATTGGAGTAAAGAACAGGCGGAAAAAGCCTTGGAAAATTCATATTATTCAATTGTAATTTTTTATAATGATAATGCAATAGGAATGGGAAGAGTTGTTGGTGACGGCATATATTTTATTATTGTGGATGTTGTTGTCAGACCTGAATATCAGGGTAGAAAGATAGGTACAACAATCATGAACTCAATTTTAGAGTATATTGAAAAAAATATGTGTGAGGGAAGTCGTGTAAGTGTACAATTGTTGGCAGAAGTTGGAAAGGAACAATTTTATATAAAACAAGGATTTAAACTTGTTCCACATGAGTATTGTGGCCCGGCGTTGAGAAAGATTATATATAAGAAATAAATTCTAAAAGAGAAAAAATTGGGTAATTTTTTATTGTATATAATTGGCAAAAATTGTATGGATTTGTTTTTGACAAAAAATAGATACCTGTATAAAAAAAACACACTCTTCTTTAAAAATATAAAATGATAAACTTGTGAAGAAAATGTGAAAGTTGAATTTTACTATGTAAATGGATAACAAATAGGAGACAAAAATGTATTGAGGAGGTAAGAAAATGAGTCTTTACTATTTCACAAAG
>NZ_JAODBU010000017.1:0-8469 GCF_025336545.1 Eubacterium album
ACTTTTTTTCTTTCTCTTGCCATAATTAAGGCCTCCTATAATAATAAATTTTATCATAGAAGGCCTATTAATTATATTTAAATATTAATTTACAGAAAAACTTTCACACTCTCTTTTTTTCAAATTATAACTGTTTTATAATTATTTTTTACTTGTTCTAAAGAACTGTCTGCAAAATTTTTTTAAATCAAATGGTATTAAAGGATATATATAACTTGTGTTTGTAATCGTTTTATTCATTCCGATTACAACTGCTGTAAATATAACTCCTCCAATAAATCCATATAATCCAAATATCGCTGTTAAAATTAGTAAAATAATTCTTAAAAATTTTATCGCATATGCAAATTCATAATTTTCATGAGTAAAATTTGCAATTGCTACTACAGCCATGTATAAAAGAGTTTGAGGTACAAACCACCCTGTAGTTATTGTAAATTCCCCAATAATTATTGCTGCTATCAAACTTAACGGTGTGTTTAGCATATTAGGAGTATTAATTGCCGCCAATTTCAAACCGTCTACACCAATTTCAAGCATTAATAGTTGCCAGATAATTGGGATATTTAACTCATCAGATACCTTTGTAAATATTAACCAATTTGGAAGCAATTCCGGCTGCACTGCATATAAAAGATATAATGGAGTCAGAAGTATGGATATAATTGTAATAAAGGCTCTTGCCAATCTAAGGTAAGTACCGGTAAGAGGTGAAAAGTAATAATCATCTGCTTCTTCTATAGCATCAAATACTGTAGTTGGTAAAAGCATAGCCGCCGGCGAATTATCTACCAGTACTGCAATCTGTCCATTAATTACTGATGCAGCAACAGTATCAGGTCGTTCTGTGTATCTAAACTTTGGGAAAGGATTAATCCAGCTTCCTTTATAAATACATTCAGCAAGACTTTCCTGATTCATTGCTAACGCATCTATTTTTGCATTTGCCAGTTTATCTTTAATCAAATTAAGTGCCTCTTTATCGACTCTTCCTTCAATATAACATATTGCCACGTCAGTTCTTGAACATTCTCCTATTTGTGTTATTTCACATCTATACTCAGGACTTCGTATTCTTCTTCTGATTAATGCAGTATTATATACTAAAGTTTCAACAAAACCATCTCTTGAACCTCTTAATACCTTATATTTTTCAGGCTCTTCAACTCCTCTTGCCGGATATTCTCTTGCATCAATTAAAAAAGCACTTTCATATCCATCTACAATCAAGCAAACAATCCCGGATAAAATCGCAGTAATAATATTATATTCGTTACTTTCATCTGAAGTTTCAATATAAGGAATGATGTTTGCAATAAAATTTTCTTTATCATTCGGAATATCTTCTGATTTAACTGATGTTAAAGCTTCAATAACTTTTTCCATTACATCTTCATCACAAAATCCATTAATAAAATATAGAACAGCATTTTTATCTCCAATAGTAATTTTCCTTTTCAATAAATCATAGCTTGTTCCAATAGCTAGTATTTCATCTATTTTCTTCTCAGTAATTTCAATTTTTGAGTCAATAAATTTTTCCATAAAAAAACCTCACACTAGTATATAGTGTGAGATTTTCTTAATTTTATTCGCATTATATGTTAATTCCGGCATTTTCATAATGCAATAAAACAATTAATGCAATTTAGTAATAATTTTTTTCGGACATTTTTCAGCACATATTCCACAGTTTTTACATTTACTCTGATCAATATGAGCTAAATTATATTCAAATTCAATTGCACCATTTGGGCAATTTTTAGCGCACAGTCCACATCCTATACAACCAACAGAACATGCCTGCATAACATCTCTTCCTTTATCCTTAGATGAACAGGAAACCATATACTGTGCATTTTCCGTAATTATTTCAATAAGATTTTTTGGACACGCTTTTACACATTTACCACATGCGACACATTTATCTCTGTCTACTACTGCCTTACCATTAACAACTGATATTGCACCAAATTCACATGCTTTAACACATGAACCAAGTCCAAGGCATCCATATGCGCAGGCTTTTGCACCACCACCGGGAATATTTGCAGCATCCTGACATGACATATTTCCATAATATTCGTACTTATCTTTTGATTTATCACAATCACCTGAGCATTTAACATACGCATATTTCTTAACAACGTCTGCTTCAACACCTACAATTTCACTTATAATCTTCGCAACAGGTGCTCCTCCAACAGGGCATGCTCCCGGATCACATTCTCCATTTGCAATTGCAGCCGCTAAACCATCACATCCCGGATAACCGCATCCACCACAGTTATTTCCCGGAAGCACTTCTCTAATCGCTGCTTCTTTTTCATTAACTTCAACTGCAAAAAACTTTCCGGCAACTACAAGTATAACTGCAATAATTATACCAACACCGCCTACAACAATAACTGCTCCTAAAATTCCACTCATATCCAAGCACCTCCTATATTATTCCTGTAAATCCGGTAAATGCAATTGCCATTAACCCTGAGGCAATTAAAACCATCGGAGTTCCCTGGAAAGGTTTTGGAATATTATTGTTTTCACTCTTTTCTCTGATACCTGCTAAAATAACAATTGCAATCAAAAATCCTACAGATGTTCCAAGTGAATTAGCAAGGCTCTGTCCAAAAGTATATCCGTCATCAATATTTGAAATTGCTACACCTAAAACTGCACAGTTTGTTGTAATTAAAGGAAGATAAACACCTAATGCCTGATATAAAGGTTTTACATATTTCTTTAATATCATTTCAACCAACTGAACTAACGCAGCAATTACAAGAATAAAGACAATAGTCTGTAAATATTCAAGATTAAAAGGTTTTAAAATTCCATAATAAATTCCATATGTTACGCTTGAAGCAATCAAAATAACAAAAATAACCGCTGCTCCCATTCCGGCTGCAGTATCTGTCTTTTTTGAAACTCCAAGGAAAGGACACAAACCAAGGAACTGGCTTAAAACTACATTATTAACTAAAGCAGCTGAAACTGCTATTAACATACATTGAACCATTTACGCTTCCTCCTTTGTATCTTCTTTACAATGTTCTGTTGCCATTGCACAACCCTGACAATTACCATCGCATATTTTATCTTTTGGCTTTTGACCATGTTTCATTTTAATATAGTTCTGTGTAGCTATTAAAGCTGCAAGAACAAAGAACGCTCCCGGTGCCATTACAAAAATTCCGATTCCATCCCAATGTGGAATGTTAATTCCAAGAATTGTTCCCGCACCGATTATTTCTCTAAATCCGCCCAATATAGAAAGGGCTATTGTAAATCCAAGTCCCATTCCAAGTCCAT
This sequence comes from Eubacterium album, assembly GCF_025336545.1. Lineage (NCBI taxonomy): Bacteria > Bacillati > Bacillota > Clostridia > Eubacteriales > Eubacteriaceae > Eubacterium > Eubacterium album. The sequence goes on from NZ_JAODBU010000017.1 coordinate 3,313, forward strand.
CGAAAATAGATGGTAAAACAGGATTTTTTGATGCATAACTTTCTGCTCTACCTAAAATAATACAGTTAACAACTATTAATGGAATATAAATTCCAAGCGCTGCATTAAGTGATGGCAAATATGCTTCAAGCATAAACTGTAAAATAGTAACAAAACTTGCTACAATAACTATAAATGCAGGCACACGTACCCCATTTGGTATTATATTTCTAAGTAATGAAATAAAACAGTTTGACAAAACAAGTACCACCATTGTACTAAGTCCCATTCCGGCACCATTAATCAATGAAGATGTAACTGCAAGTGTCGGGCACATACCTAATATTAAAACAAATGTTGGATTTTCTTTTATAATTCCGTTATATAATCTTTCTAAACATTTACCCATTATTCAGCACCTCCTGTAATATATTTAAAACAGAAAATTGCTGCATTAACGCCATTAGTTGTTGCATTTGTTGTTATTGTTGCTCCACTCATTGCGTCAATTTCATTATCTTCTGATGCTCCTGTTTTTGAATATTTAAAGTAGTCAACTTTCTTATCATTAAACTGATTTTTATAACTGTCTTCTTTTGCTCTCATTCCAAGTCCTGGTGTTTCGCTTATAGATAAGAAGGAAATGCCATTAACAGTTCCATCTTCCTTAATTCCAACTGAAAACTGAATCTTGCCATCGTAAGCTTCATTATCTGTAACAGTTATTACATATCCAAGTACGTTGTTATCTTTATCTTTTGCTTCCATTATTTCATTGATGTCTGCATTAATATCTGATGCACCATTAGCTTTAACTTCATCAGTATCCATTTTCTTAATGTAGTCCGCTATCTTTTTCTGGTCACTGTCATTTATTTTGTATTCATCAAAATGATCTGCGCCGTCAAATACTGCCTGATAAGCTGCATTTTTTGTTTTTTGCTCCTGTTGCGCTCTGGCCTGTGATGTAACATTATACACAGCTCCAAGTCCTAAACCCGAAACTAAAGTAATAGCAAATAATATTAACGCATCTTTTATCATTTTATTCATATTACTTGCCCTCCTTCTTTTCCTTAACCATTCCAAATGCTTTAGGAATTGTTATTTTTTCAATTAAAGGTACTAATAAGTTACAGAATATAATTGCAAACGATACACCTTCAGCTGTATTTCCAAATGTTCTGAAAATTGCAGTAAGTACACCTAAACATATTCCAAATAAAATTCTTCCATTCTTTGTCATCGGAGATGTAGAATAATCAGTTGCCATAAAGAAAGCACCAAAAATTAATCCACCACCACAAAGATGTTTAAGTAAGAATGTAATATCTGTCTGTCCGTTAAATAACATAATGCAGATTGAAAATACAACTATGTAAGTAATTGGTATTCTTAAATCAATTATCTTATTAATTACAAGGTATAAAGCTCCAAGTAAAAGTGCGATAATACTTGTTTCACCTATTGTTCCTGCATGTGTACCAATAAACATTGATAACAAATCAACATTTTCTCCGGCTTTTAATGCTGTAAGCGGTGTTGCCTGAGATACTCCATCTACGACTCTGTACATTTCAGGATAAAACGCTGTCATATTTCCTGCAAATGATAATACAAGAAAACATCTTGCACCTAATGCAGGGTTCATGAAGTTCTGTCCAAGTCCACCAAACAACTGTTTAACTATTATTATTGCAAATGCACCTCCAAGCATTGCTTTCCAATAAGGAAATGTACATGGAAGGTTAAGTGCAAGAATCATTCCTGTTACTACAGCACTTAAATCGCCTATAGTTGATGGTCTTTTAGTTATTAAATCAAATATATATTCCGAAATCACACAAGCAGCTACTGTTAATAAAATCAACAATGCTGAACGGATTCCATATTCCATTCCAAATAAATTTTGATAATTAATAATACCAAAAATAGATGGTGGTAATAATGCAATAATTACATCGCCCATTATAGATTTTGTTGTAAGTTTTGACTTAACATGAGGGCTTGATGATACATGATACATTTTTAGTTCACTCTTACCCTTTCTTTCTTGCTGCAATAACTTTTCTCTTCATAGTTCTTACAGACTGTGTAATATTTCTGTTTGCAGGACAAATATAATTACATGTTCCACATTCTATACATTCCATTCCATGATATTTTAAAAATGTTTCCATGTCATCTGCCGCTGCAGCCTGTGCCAATTTAGCACATATAAGATTTTCAGGGCAGACACTTGCACATTTCCCACAGTTAAGACAATTTGTCATTGTTGCATCAGCAACATCATCATGAAGAAATGCTAAAAGTGCTGAAGAACCTTTTATTACAGGTACATCTAAACTAAACATTGCCTGCCCCATCATAGGTCCACCTGAAATAAGTTTTACAACTCCATCTTTTAACTCGCCAGCTTCTTTTACTAATTTTGCATGACTTGTTCCAATTGGAACTACAAAGTTAGATGGTGTATTAATACCATCTCCTGATACAGTAACTATTCTTTCAGTTAATGGTTTATGAAATTTAACTGCATTATAAATATTATAAATAGTATCTACATTATCAACTATACATCCGGCATCAGCAGGAAGCATTTTTGAATTAATCTTTCTTTTAGTTACAGCATAAATAATATGTCTTTCTGAACCCTGTGGATATTTTGTTTTTAATTCAGCCACTGAGATTTTTGGTTCATTTTCCGTAAGTTTGCTCAACTCTTCAATTACATCTTTTTTGTTATTTTCAACAGCAATAACACCTTGTGCATTTTCAAAAAGTGATAATACAATTTTAAGACCTTCTATTACCTCTTTAGGCTGTTCTTTTAACCTTCTGTAATCAGCTGTAATGTATGGCTCACATTCTGCCGCATTTACTATTACATAATCAATTTTATCAATTTCTTTTGGTGATAATTTTACATGAGTTGGAAAACATGCGCCGCCTAAACCTACAACGCCACAATCTTTTATTAATTCAATTTTCTCTTCTCTGGATAAATTATCATCCGGTTTTTCGTATTCAAACTTCTCATACTGTTCATCATTTTCAATAACAACAGATAAAACTTTACTTCCATTAGGAACTAATCTTTGTTCAATCTTTTTTACTGTTCCCGATACCGATGAATGAATATTAGCTGAAACAAATCCATTAGCTTCAGCAATCTTTTGACCAACAAGGACTCTGTCTCCTACATTTACAATTGGTTTAGCAGGTGCACCAATATGCTGAGCTACAGGTATCACTACTTCACCATCAGGGTAAATTTGTCTGGTCGGAATATCTTTCGATAGTTCTTTTCCATCATATGGATGAACTCCACCCTTAAATGTTAAAATAGACATCTAACTTCCTCTCTTTCATTTTTGTACAACTAACTTGCCACTCTTTATAATAATACTTTTTATGCTTTTTTACAACGAAGTATTCTTCAATTTTTAGACTTTTGACCCTTATGTTTTTATATGTTATCATACGTTTATGATTGTTATAAAAGATAAAGTTGAAAATAAAATTGAATACCCATTAGAAAGATTAGGAAATGTTGACCATATGATTTATTTTGACATTGAAACAACAGGTTTTTCCCGAAAATATTGTATGGTTTATATGATAGGATGTATGTATTTTGTTAACGGTGAACCAATTTATACACAATGGGTTGCTGAAAATGCAAATGACGAAGCAAATGTTTTGATGGCTTTTCATAAATTTATTCAAAATTATAAAATAATAATCCATTTTAATGGAAATACTTTTGATATGCCATTTTTAAAGGAGCGTGGCGAAAAATATAATATAAATTTTGATTTTAATTCATTTGAAAGCATCGACATTTATAAAACAGTAAAAAAATATTCTGATTTACTTAAATTAGAAAACAACAAGCAAAAAACATACGAAGATTTTCTTGGAATAAAACGTAATGATCCTTTTTCAGGCGGTGATTTAATTGAAGTCTATAAAGAATTTATGCGTACACATGATGAAATGTTAGTGTTTCCACTATTATTACACAATAAAGAAGATGTATGGTACATGGGCACACTCACTTCTCTTCTTTCATTAAATGATTTTTTTGAAGGAAATTACACACTAAACAGTTATGAAATACGTGATTATAAATCAATAGATGGAATCATCGGTAAAGAATTATATATAAATTTAGACTTAGATGTATATGCTCCATTTACGGTTACTAAAAAAACAGACTACATTTATTTTAAGCTAAATGGAAATAATGCACAGATTACCATTATTAGTCCACATCTTTTACTTAAATACTTTTTTAAGAATTATAAAGACTATTATTATCTTCCTGAAGAAGATATCACAATACATAAAGATGTGGCAACATATGTTGATAAAAATCACCGAATTCAGGCAACCGCCTCTAACTGCTTTACAAAAGTAACTGATAACTTTTTACCGATATTTTCAGTCAAAAGCCCAGATTTTAACCAGATCTTCATTGAAAACTACGGCGAAAAGAATGGTTTTATTCAATTAGAGAGCATAAAAGATGAAGATTGTGTATTAAAATATGTCAAATGCATACTGGATTATTTGTATTAAGAGCCTTAAACTGTTTTTAATCATTTAACACAATAATATTTAGCTATTTTAATATTAAGAAAAATTTGTAAATTTAGGTTCAACTTACCAGTTTATTATTTACCTATCTCCACATAATAGTATTGTAACATAAACCTTCAGTTGATGGTTTAAGTTACAAAATATACTGAAGGTTTATAAAACCGGAAGTAATGTTAAATTCGGAGGTATGAAATTATGAGTAACACAAACAATGTTAACGTTCCTGAAGCAAAGGCTGCTATGAACAGATTTAAAATGGAATGTGCAAACGAAGTAGGAGTAACTTTATCAGATGGTTACAACGGAAACTTAACTTCAGCTCAGGCCGGAAGTGTTGGTGGTCAGATGGTTAAGAAAATGATCGAAGCTCAGGAAAAACAGATGTCAGGTAAATAAGACATTTCACTTTAGAGTATGAAAAACGAGAGCTGCCGAAAGGCAGCTCTTTTTTTAAGAGTCTGTGAAATAAAGTCTGTAAATAGACATTCTATGATAAGTGATGGAGCTGTAAGTTCATGAAATGAGCTTGCAGCTCTTGTTTATATAACTAGCATATAAAAATACCCATGTCAA
>NZ_JAODBU010000018.1:0-4371 GCF_025336545.1 Eubacterium album
ATGGATAATAGATGATTATCTATTGCTTTTATCGAAATATTATGAGTAAATAAACATTGATTTATATTAGAATTTTTTAAAATTATCAATGAGAACAAAAGTATTATAGAATTTTATATGATAGGAAATAATAATGATTAATAAATTTACAATAATTGATGGAAACAATGATTCTCCAGAACTTCAGGATTTACTTCCATTGAAGTTAGTACAATTAGAATGTAAACATATAGCCTATGTAGATAATAAAACTAAAGAACTTCATAAAAATGCTTTAAATGTTGGATATGATAATGATATATTTGGTTCACATAGAACATATACAGATATTTTTGATGAAGTGGGCAGAATACAGAACATGTCGCAAACACCTTGTTTGCGTGCTGTTCGCATTGTAATAACAAATGATGGAAAAGTGTGGTCAGATAATACTCATTGGACTATATCATATTTGTTTAGATATGGAAATGACACAAAATTGAATGATATTCCATTTTATGTTATAGATTTTAGAACTGAAATTCCTACTGTTATAAATTATGATTCTACTTTATTTGATAGCATTGTAGAAGTAAGAAAAGCTATTAGTGCGGCTGCAAGTATTCAAACACGATTGAATATAGGTTGGAGATGTAATGGGCTGCGTTATACAATAGGGGATTTATTTTCAACCCTTGTTAAGTTATAAACTAAAAGAAAGAGAAATTGATAATGGAAAAATACAATATTAGATATGATAAAATATGTGATATTCAAACGAAAATAGATTGTTGTGATGTATCTAGTTCAATAATTAATATATATGGACCATCTGGAACAGGGAAGACCTTTTTAATACAGGAGGCCCTAGAGAAATATTTTGGAGATGATATTAATGCAACAATAATATACTTAAATTTATTGGAAGATATATTATCAAGCACGGCTTTTTGGGATATGCTTTTATTTACTGTATGGAATGGTGGCATTAATGATCGAGAGAATATGTTAAGAATTGATAAAAAATGTTCTTTGTCAAAATATTTACAGCGAAGCATGCGCGGGAAAAAAGTTATTAAAACTTTATTTCAATCAATAACTTCTATTGTCGCATCTATTCCAGTATATAATGCTCAAATAGCGGTTGGTGGGATTAATACCGATAATTCTACTACTTGTATCAGGGATAATGCTGCGATAGAAAAATCTCAGTTAGTTATAAAATATTTTAAGAATATTAGCAAAAAACATAAACTGATACTGATTATTGATAATTATCAGTTTATGAACCCAATAATAAGACGATATTTTGAAACAGCATTAAATCAGATAACAAATAATGTCGCTTTTATTAACATACAAAGAACAGATTATACCAATTATATTCGACCAATGGCATATCAAACTAACTATATTAATATAAAACTTGAAAACTTAAGTAAAGAAGATATATTCAATTTTATATTGAAACCTTTATATCCTAATATTGAGATATTAGATTTAGTGCTGGAAGATTGTTTTGAAAAAACACGTGGTAATTTAAAAGAAATTGATATATACATAAGAGCTAATGATAATAGTACAAGAAAGGGAATTCTCAAAAAAAATTATACAAAGTCTTTAGATAATGCTCTCAATAGTCTACCACAAATACAAAGAGATTTAGTGTTGTTAGCTACCTTATTTCCAGCAGGAATACGTCTAGAATATGTGACGGCCTTAATGAAAAGGCATTTTTATTTAAATGACAATATACTAAATGAAGAATTAAGAAAAATTATCACATTAGGCTATGTAATGCTAAATAGTACCAGAAAAGATTTACTTAAACCATCTCATGATAAGATAGGATTAAGCATAGAAACAATTAACTCAACAGAAGAATTTTTAGAATTTTATTATAATATAGAAAATGGATTAGAGGAATTAGTTCAACAAAAAAAGGAATCAGCAGATTATATATACTTACTCCATTGTTATGTAGGAATATGTGATAGTAAAAGAATTTTAAAGAGTATTAAATACTTAGAAGATTTGATAGCATTAGAATATGATGCATGTTCTTTTCTATATCTTGTTGAATTAACTAAAATGTATATTGATTCAGACGGAAATATATTATTACACATTTCATGTCAATCTATATTAAAGCTTTTAGATGCTTGTCAAAAGACGTGTTCTTTTGAAATATCCTTAAAAGTATTAGAAATTATAAAACTTGGTAATGGTTGGAACGAAAGATTTGGCATTTATTATGTAAAAGTAATGACTCAACTTTATCATTTTGACACAGCATTAAAGGAAATAGAAGTGTTGCCTAATAATAATGAGACGTTAATGTATAAATTAATAATACTAGAACATTTAGGAAAAGAACAAGAAATATCCGGATTATTATCTTCTTTCATGCAAAGTAAAGATAAAGTATATGATAAGTGGTATTATATAATACTAAGAAATACGGCACATTTTTTCCCATATAAGCAGGCGCATCAAAATTTAAATAAATGTCTCGAGTATTTTATCAAGTGTGGAACCGTTTTTGAACAGGCAACTGCACTTAATAATATTTCAGTAATTCAAATTTGGAATGGTGCTGAAACATATAATAGCGCAGAGAATATGATAAAAAAGGCAATAAAAAAATTTAATAATATTGGATCTAACGAAGTATTCGAAGCGTATTATAATTATGGAACACTTAGCTATTTAAAAGGAAATTATCAAAATGCTCTTGAATATTATGACTGTGCATTGGATGATGTTCCACAAACGCTGGTTATGGATGTTACATTATTGTTTGTCAATAAAAAAATATGTGAATGTGCAATTGACCCTGAAAAAATTTCTGATTTAGAAACATTTATTTTACATAGTTTAAATAAATCAGAAATTTTACAAGATCCTTGGGTTAGATTTCAACTAGAATATAATTTAAAAAATATTGAACTTTATAATAAAGGTACATCTGAAGTTGAACCATCAGATATGTTTATGCCTAATTCTAGCAATGGAGTGACCGCTCTAACTGTTTTTGATAGGATACCACTTGGTATGGATAGTATTCCGATATGTCTAAGTTTATCACCTAATTGGCGATATTAGTATCTTTATGATATTTTTCAATTAGATATTCGATTATGTCTTTGTTTACATTGCTGTGTAATAACAAATTAACAATAGAATCGGCCAAATAGGATGTATCTTCATCTGAATAGTTTAAATTAGAAATACATGTGGTCCCAAAACGAATTCCTGATGCAATACGCGGAGAGAGCGAATCAAGAGGAATTTGATTTTTATTTACCAAGATATGATTGTCAAAAAATAACTGCTCAGCTGTACTTCCAGTTAATTTATATGGTGTAACATCAACTAATAATATATGAGTTTTATAATCTTTAGAATAGGTTTGTATTCCATTATTATTTAGCTTACAGCCTATTAATTTAGCGCGGTGTTGAACTCCGGATGCATATTTTTTTATATCCGTATGTGATAACTCAACAAAGCATAATAGTTTGGCAAATTGAATAGATTGTAGTGGTCCCCCTTGTGTAATAGGAAAAACAGAATACGAAATTGATTTATGTAAATTTTTGCTATAAATTAATATACCGCCTTGAGGTCCACGTAAAACTTTTTCTAATGAAAAGGTAACAAAGTCAACATCAGGAAATGGATTGCTGTATAGACCTGCCATTATATATAAAATTGTATGACAAGCATCTACCATTATGTAAGAATTATTATTATGAGCAATTTTCGAAATTAATTTGTAGTCTATATTATTAGGATATGATGACGCTCCTACTACGATTAATTTAGGTTTGTATTTATTGGCTAAATTGGATATTTGTTCATAGTTAATAAGATATTCAGATGTTAAGCCATAATTTATCACTCTAACATTTTTCAAAAATTTGTTATGAGAAATATGCCCACCACTTTTAGGGTCAAGACTTAATACTACATCTCCATCGTTTAATATTGTATTATATACAATTTGATTGGCTTGTGTACCAGAGTGAGGCTGATTGCATACACCATACTCATACTTATCTATGTTTAGCAATTTTAGTACCAACTCTTCAGTATAAAGATCAATATCATCCATACTTTCAAAACTTGGGAAAAATCTTTCCCCTACCGCACCCTCTGTTGGTAACGTAAACATTGGATATTCTTGTGCTTTTAAGACATTGATAAAAGGATAACTGCAACACGCTTCCAAATTAATATAATTATTTTGAACATTATTATATGAATCTATAATTTTATTTACACGATTATATTTATCACCTAAAAAACTTTTTAATAAAAACATACTATACCTCCATTTTAGATAAATAATATTTCGATAAAAGCAATAGATAATCATCTATTATCCAT
>NZ_JAODBU010000019.1:0-2394 GCF_025336545.1 Eubacterium album
TACATTCAAAACTGCACACCAACTAATCTTCCAATCTCTTTCCTTCCTTGGATAACTTTTCCTCAAATTCCTTCCTTATGGTTAAGCCCTCGACCTATTAGTATCAGTCAGCTGCACGTGTTACCACGCTTCCACCTCTGACCTATCAACCTTGTAGTCTTCAAGGGGTCTTACTACTTTCGTATGGGATATCTCATCTTGAGGGGGGCTTCACGCTTAGATGCCTTCAGCGTTTATCCCTTCCAAACTTGGCTACTCTGCCATGCATTTGGTAATGCAACAGATACACCAGAGGTTCGTCCATCCCGGTCCTCTCGTACTAAGGACAGCTCCTCTCAAATATCCTACGCCCACGCCGGATAGGGACCGAACTGTCTCACGACGTTCTGAACCCAGCTCGCGTACCGCTTTAATGGGCGAACAGCCCAACCCTTGGGACCTACTACAGCCCCAGGATGCGATGAGCCGACATCGAGGTGCCAAACCACTCCGTCGATGTGAACTCTTGGGAGTGATAAGCCTGTTATCCCCAGGGTAGCTTTTATCCGTTGAGCGATGGCAATCCCACTTTATACCACCGGATCACTAAGTCCTACTTTCGTACCTGCTCCACCCGTCGGTGTCGCAGTCAAGCTCCCTTATGCCTTTGCACTCTGCGAATGGTTTCCGACCATTCTGAGGGAACCTTTGAGCGCCTCCGATACCCTTTCGGAGGCGACCGCCCCAGTCAAACTCCCCACCTGACATTGTCCACCAGCCGGTTCACGGCTGCATGTTAGAAACCCAATACTGCAAGGGTGGTATCCCAAGGGCGACTCCCCGCAAACTGGCGTTCACGTCTCCTAGTCTCCCACCTATCCTGTACATGCAATATCGAATCCCAGTATCAAGCTAGAGTAAAGCTCCATGGGGTCTTTCCGTCCTGGCGCAGGTAACCAGCATCTTCACTGGTACTTCAATTTCACCGGATGCATTGTCGAGACAGTGCCCAAATCATTACGCCTTTCGTGCGGGTCGGAACTTACCCGACAAGGAATTTCGCTACCTTAGGACCGTTATAGTTACGGCCGCCGTTTACTGGGGCTTAAATTCAAAGCTTCGCTTATGCTAACCTCTCCTCTTAACCTTCCAGCACCGGGCAGGCGTCAGCCCATATACATCACCTTTCGGTTTCGCATAGACCTGTGTTTTTGCTAAACAGTTGCTTGGGCCAATTCTCTGCGGCCTGATTTCTCAGGCACCCCTTATCCCGAAGTTACGGGGTCATTTTGCCGAGTTCCTTAACAATGCTTCTTCCGTCGGCCTTAGGATTCTCTCCTCATCTACCTGTGTCGGTTTACGGTACGGGTACAATGTACACTATAGCGGCTTTTCTCGACAGCCAGCTCACCAGCTTCGCTACTTTTATTTCGCTCCGCATCACGTCTTCAGATTGAACAGCGGATTTGCCTACTGTTCTCCTACCTCGCTTGCACCGGCTTTTCCATTTCCGGCTCTGGCTCTCTGTCTGTGTCCCCACAGTTCTGATACATTGTAGTACAGGAATCTCAACCTGTTATCCATCGACTACGTCTTTCGACCTCGCCTTAGGCCCCGACTTACCCAGGGCAGATCAGCTTTACCCTGGAAACCTTAGATATTCGGCCGTGAGGATTCTCACCTCACTCTCGCTACTCATTCCGGCATTCTCTCTTCTTATCCCTCCACTGCTCCTTTCGGTACAGCTTCGTCGGGCTAAGAATGCTCCTCTACCAATGACTATGTCATTCCTCAGCTTCGGTGTTGTGTTTTAGCCCCGGACATTTTCGGCGCAGGACCTCTCGACTAGTGAGCTATTACGCACTCTTTGAATGTATGGCTGCTTCTGAGCCAACATCCTAGTTGTCTTCGAAATCCCACATCCTTTTCCACTTAACACTCACTTTGGGACCTTAGCTGGAGGTCTGGGCTGTTTCCCTTTTGACTACCCAACTTATCTCGTGCAGTCTGACTCCCAATCATCATCTTTACGGCATTCGGAGTTTGATAATCTTCGGTAAGCTTTGACGCCCCCTAGGATATTCAGTGCTCTACCTCCGCAAGACTAAATTGAGGCTAGCCCTAAAGCTATTTCGAGGAGAACCAGCTATCTCCGGGTTCGATTGGAATTTCTCCGCTATCCACACCTCATCACCACCCTTTTCAACGGATGTGTGTTCGGACCTCCATTGCCTTTTACGGCAACTTCATCCTGGACATGGATAGGTCACCCGGTTTCGGGTCTACTCTCACTGACTTTTCGCCCTGTTAAGACTTGGTTTCCCTTCGGCTCCATACCTTAAGTACTTAACCTCGCCAGTAAGCGTAACTCGCCGGACCGTTCTACAAAAAGTACGCGGTCGAGCATGTAAAGCT
>NZ_JAODBU010000021.1:0-3511 GCF_025336545.1 Eubacterium album
AATTTTATTTACACGATTATATTTATCACCTAAAAAACTTTTTAATAAAAACATACTATACCTCCATTTTAGATAAATAATATTTCGATAAAAGCAATAGATAATCATCTATTATCCATCAAAAAATAAAATTATTTATGACAAAGTTAGACATTAAACATATTCCTAGGGTGTTTAGCACTCAAAATATCTTTTTGTTTTGCTGTTGCAACATGTGTGTATATTTCTGTAATATTTATAGAACTGTGCCCAAGCATTTCTTGAATATATCTGATGTCAACATCTGCATCAAGAAGGCTTGTTGCAAATGTATGTCGAAACATGTGTGGTGTTATATGTAGGTTTACTGATGCAAGTTCAGTATATTTATTTATCATTCTTCGAACGGTTTGGTCAGAGAGTTGGTTACCTGATTGATTGGCAAAAAAGTATCCACAGTTTTCACATTCACGCAAAAAATCTGAGTGATATTCTTTTAAAATATTAATAACTTCAACATTTCCTATTTGTAACATTCGTTCTTTAGAGCCTTTTCCAAAAATTAAAATTGTCCCGTTATCTAAGTTAATGTCATTAATACCAAGATAGCAAAGTTCAGATATTCTCATACCTGTAGCAAATAGGAGTTCAATGACAGCTGCATCACGTAAGGCATTTCTTTGCTGAAATTTAGTTTTTGCAGAACCTTTGTAATCATATATAGTAGATAAAATTGCTTCGATATAGTTCAAGGGAATTATTTTGGGTAGTTTTATTGATTCTCTAAATTTAATCTGAAGTTTATTGAATGGATTTTTCTCGATTAAATCACGATATTCGAAATAATGAAATAATGCCTTGATAGATGCAATTTTGCGTTTGACGGTTTTAGGTTTATATTGTGTGTGTAGATTAGCTATGAAATTCTCAAGCATAGAAGGTGTAATATCGATAAAATTTTCAGTATTAATTTCTCTCATAAATTGTGCTAAATCTATTTTATAAGCCTTTAGCGTTTTTGCATCCAGTCTTTTTTGAATTTCACAATATTTTAAATATTCTTCAATGTGTGTCTGTAAATTGTTCATAATAATAAATCTCCTTTGTAAATTAAATTTAGTAATATACATCTTATATCTTTTTATTGGTTGTTTAAATATTAAAAAGCATGCTGTATTCAAAAATAAAATTTAAATAAAAAATAAAGTCTATATGCAATTAAGAAAATAAACTTTGTTTTCCCAATTTGGTTAGGAAGAAAATGTACGAATATTAATATAGAATTTATGAAGAACATTTTTGTAGTAGATAATAAAAATTTATCTGGTATAAATCAGAAAAGAGATAAAACATATGATTTACAATGTAAAAGAAAGCGGCAGAAGGATTAAAGAACTAAGAAAACAGAAGGGATATACGCAGGAAGGCTTTGCAGATGATATAGGTATTTCGGTAAGAACTTATAGTGGTATTGAATCCGGGGCACATAGTACGAGTATAGATACTTTTGTAGAAATAGCTGAAAAACTAAATGTTTCGCTAGACTATGTGATTTTAGGGCAAAGGGAGAATAATTTATCGATTAAGGTAAAAAAGGAAGAACGAAAAATAATTAAAAAATTCTTATATAACATAATTCAAGGTGTTTAGGCTACGCATATGATACGTAGTAAATACGTAAGTAACCACATAAAAAGTAAGAAAAAAATCAAGTACAGTTATATTGTGATTAAGAAACGTGCACATTTGTTAGTCGAAATACTTATGAAAGAAGGAAATATTTATGTTAAAGATTTTTAATCGTAAAGAAGCCGTTAATGGAGTAATATTCATTAAGTCAATAAAAGATTTGAATATATGGACTTCTAAAGAACAGGGAATACACATTGACTGAAACAAGACCATCTGATGTTTTTGTAACTGCAGAGGACATTACATTTGAGATTGCTGAAAGTGACAGTGCATATGGAAAGACAAGAGTGGTAATTAAGAACAATGGAATCTCAAACATGCTATCAGATAATCAGGTAGTAATGTATGATGACACAACAAAGGTTGAATTTTCAAAGAAGGACATTATAAACGGAAGGGAACTTTCAGGATGTCACATGCAGGTAACTGATAAGGATACAGGAGTTGTAATGGATGAATGGGTTTCAACGGAAGAAAGCCACGTGATTGAAGGAAAGTATGCTGTAGGTAAGACATATGTTTTAACTGAAAAACAACCAAGAGACGGTTATGCAACTGCAGAAAGTGTTGAGTTTACAGTGGAAGATGATGGAAGGGTTCAGAAGGTAAGCATGACGGATGATACAATAAAGGTTCAGTTTAACAAGACTGCATCAGACACAAAGAAGCAGCTTAGCGGTGTAAAATACAAGGTGTATGACAGCAGGGGCATAAAGGTTTATGAATTTACAACAGGTAAAAATGCTGAACTTATCGAAGGAATCCTAAAGGCAGGAGAAACATATACCTTTAAGGAAGCCCGAGCACCTGAATATTACAAGGTTGCAAAGGATAAGAAAATCAGGATAAGGGACACAGGAAAACTACAGAAGCTTACAGTGGTTGATGAAAGAATACCTGAAGTACCTGACACACCACAGATAGGAATAAAGGGAAAGACTGCAGGAATGATGAATTCACTTATCTCATTATTGATGGCACTTGGATGTTTTGCATGCGTGAGAGCAAAGGATAAATCAAAATACAATTTGAAACAGGAGAAGAAGGAAAATGAAGAGAATGATTAAAAGATCTCTGATACTTCTATTGGTAGGGATGGCTGTGATAGTAGCTGTCCCTTTTTTAAAGGAAAAAGAAGCGGAGAAGAAAAGTGAGAATGGATTTAAGGAAATACAGGAAAGTGTGACAGAGAAAAAAGACAGGACAATAAATGTGGAAAAACTTAAGAGAGAAAACAAGGACTGCATTGGATACTTGGAAGTGCCAGGAACTAGCATAAGTTATCCTATAATGCAGACAAGGGATAATCCGAACTATTATTTAAATCATGACTTTGATAAGAATTATAGCTTTTATGGAACAACATACTTAAGTGCTTACTGTGATTTAAAGAAATCTGATAACCTGATTATTTATGGTCATAACATAAACGGTGGAAAAATGTTTGGAGCACTGGAACAGTATAAAGATAAGGATTTCTTTGATAGGCATAGGAAGATTTACTTTACAGCGGACAGAAGAAGAGAATATGAAGTGTTTGCCGTCATGAGTGTGAACGTAAAGAAATTTAAATATTGGAAGTTTATAATGGCAAGGGATGAGAAAGATTACAATGAATTTGTGGAAAAAGTGTTGGAGCATAGCTTGTGGAGTACAGAGGAAAAGCTTAAGCATGGAGAGCAGATGCTGATGTTGTCTACCTGTGATAATGGAAAAGGAGATGCTGACTTGTAAAAGTAAATTCCGTATGAAAGACTAAATTCCACCCGCTGTTAAAAATCAACCTAAATTTAAAAGTTTTTGGTTGAATAAAGGGTAATAAGTGTTAAAATTTAAGTAC
>NZ_JAODBU010000022.1:0-1717 GCF_025336545.1 Eubacterium album
TGCTGACTTGTAAAAGTAAATTCCGTATGAAAGACTAAATTCCACCCGCTGTTAAAAATCAACCTAAATTTAAAAGTTTTTGGTTGAATAAAGGGTAATAAGTGTTAAAATTTAAGTACATTTTTCTTTAAATCTGAAAATCAGGGCATAGAAAACAGACCTCTGGAATTCTTGTGTGAAAAATTAAATTCCACAGGTCGGTGTGTGAAATTTGTAACTCTGATGACGGATTTATAAAAATGTTATTTTAGCAGCTTTGGTGTGAGGATTACATCATCAGGTGGGATGTATTTAAGCTGCAGGGCCCAGAGAATCTCCGGGCCAAATTTTTCAAGTGATGTCTGATATGGTGTTTTACCATTCAATCCTTCCCTCACATAAGAATTGATGTGATCAACACATTTTTTAATGTCCCATTGTGTAAGATGCGTGAAAACAGTTCCTTTGGGAATAATCATTCTCAACAGGGTATGTGCCTCCTCAATGCCACCCTTCTGATTACTTCTCATGGGATCACAGTAATAAATACTCATGCGTTCAATGCCGTTAATACCTGTTTCAAGGGACAATGGGTCGCCGAATTCACTGCCACGGTCAGTCAGACAGGTATTGAAAACGGATAGAAAGTCATATGTGCCAAGAGCCCTCTCCAATTCATTAACGGAAGCCTTAACAGCTCCTTCAGTACAACGGTTTAGAAGTCTGGCAATAAACAGTTGTGTTTCAGGAATGTAAAAAGTCAGAATACATTTATTGGAACCCTTGGCTGAAATAACAGTATCCATTTCACAGAAATAATTAGGATTCAGCAGCTTAAAATCAGCATAGGTTCTTCCAATGAAAACTTCCCTGTTCCTGATTGAAGGTTTGGAATCGTCTTTTCGTAACCTAAACTTTACCTTACGTTTTAAATCAATGTTTCTGGTAAGAAGTACACCCTGTTCAATGTAGTTGTAAAGTGTTTTCACACTGATGCCCAGTTCAGGATGATTGGTGACAATTACATATGGAGACTGTCCCTGTTCTATAAGTGATGCAATCACGGCATTCATTTGAAGAGCCTGATGTTTTGTGAGATTTACACCGGTTCTTGAAGAAGTACGGAGTTCTTCATATTTTCGTTGTGCAAAAACAGCATCATAGCGGTATTTATGCGGAATACTACAGCGATGGAGTGGTTTGTCACAACCATTGCAAACGTAAGGAGCCCGGTCCAATCGCGAACAGGATTCCTTTACGAAAGATTTGCATACCTGATTACATTTGTTACATGATGAACACTTAATATCACAGAGGATAATCTTTTCACATACATTTGTCCGTTTACACCTAAATCTTTTAGTGCAAAAGTTGTGTGGATTATTAAATATCCGTTTTGGTTGAATGTCATCAACCCGGTGAAGACGAATCTCCTTTGAGATGGTGGTCGGATCCTTGCAAAGATATTTGGCAATCTCCTTGAAGGAAAGGCCTTCATTTAGAGAGTCTTCAATAAATTTACGGTCATCTAAAGTTAAGTTTTTCTGGTTTCCCGGTATAAGGTTAGACATATGTACCTCCTTCTACCGTCATCAGAGAGCATGGAAAAAGCATACAGGGGAAGAAACAAATATGCAAATGGGTAGATGAAAATGGTGTGAAAGGTTAAATTCCACTTATGTAAAAGTAAATTCCACTGTAAGGTAGGAGAGTGGAATTTAAAATTTTATTTTAGGTG
>NZ_JAODBU010000023.1:0-1507 GCF_025336545.1 Eubacterium album
GAGTCTGTGAAATAAAGTCTGTAAATAGACATTCTATGATAAGTGATGGAGCTGTAAGTTCATGAAATGAGCTTGCAGCTCTTGTTTATATAACTAGCATATAAAAATACCCATGTCAAGGACGCCCATTTTATAACGGGCGTATATTCATCCTTGATATTGGGTATTTTTTATGCTATTCAGGCAAACGGCCTTCGTACATAATGCTCAGTTCTCCATACACCTGAGCCCAGTTTCTTAAGGTCGTTGTCCATTTCTTCGTTGCTTCAAACGTTGAAAGGTACAGAGCTTTCAACAATGCCTTGTCGCTTGGAAATACACTTCTCTGACGATTAAGTTTCCTGTATGTTGAATTTAAACTTTCAATGGCATTGGTTGTATATATTACTTTTCGTACAGTATCTGAAAATTTAAAAATAGGTGATATTACGTCCCAATTGTCCTTCCATCTTTTCATTGAGTTTGGATACTTCGGAGTCCATTTCTCAGTTACCCTGTCTAATGCTTCGAGAGCTTTTTCTTCATTAACTGCCTGATATATTGTCTTAAGGTCTTTCGCAAAGGCTTTTCTGTCTTTGTCGGGTACATATTTAAGAGTGTTTCTCACCTGATGAACTATGCATCTTTGATATTCCGTGTTTGGAAAAGCTGCCGATATGGCTTCCTTTATACCACTTAAACCATCGGCACATATAACAAGAATGTCCTTTACACCTCGGTTTTTTAATTCATTCAATACAGACAACCAGTATTTAGAACTTTCATTATCTCCAACACTTATGCTTAATACATCCTTTTTCCCGTCCACTGTAATGCCGAGAATTACATAGGCCGCAAGCTTTCTTATTATTCCCTCATCCCTTACAGAATAATGGATGGCATCTATGTAAACAACAGGATAAATTTCATCTAACGGTCGGTTTTGCCAGTCCTCGATTTGTGGCATTATTTTATCAGTCACATCAGAAATAAATCCTTCTGATGTTTCAAACCCATAAATATCCTCAATTGTGTCGGAAATCTGCCTTGTTGTCATTCCCTTTGCGTACATTGAGATTATTTTCTGATCAATGTCTGAAATGTCTTTCTGACGTTTCTTTACAATCTGTGGTTCAAAAGTAGAACGACGGTCCTGTGGAACATCGATTTCCATGGAGCCATAACTACTGTTGACACGCTTCGACTTGTAACCGTTTCGATAATCATCGGATTCTGAACGTTGTGATTTTGAATAACCCAAATGGTCATCCATTTCAGCTTCCATCATTTCTTTGATTGTACCTCCAAGAAGATCTTTTAATGCATCCTGGATGTCTTCAGCTGTCTGAATGTCATATTCATCCAATAGCTGGTGGATGATGGCACGTTTGCCATCAGTCATTTGTACCTTGTGTACTTTTTTTCTTTCTCTTGCCATAATTAAGGCCTCCTATAATAATAAATTTTATCATAGAAGGCCTATTAATTATATTTAAATATTAATTTACAGAAAAACTTTCACACTCTC
>NZ_JAODBU010000024.1:0-638 GCF_025336545.1 Eubacterium album
GCAGAAGCAGCAAAGAAAGCTGACATCATCATGATTCTTATTAATGATGAATTACAGGCTGATATGTACAAGAAAGACATCGAACCAAACCTTGAAGCAGGAAACATGCTTATGTTTGCACACGGATTCAACATTCATTACGGATGTATCGTACCACCTAAGGATGTAGATGTTACAATGATCGCTCCTAAGGCACCGGGACATACAGTACGTTCAGAATATCAGGCAGGAAAAGGAACACCATGTTTAGTAGCAGTAGAACAGGATGCAACAGGTAAGGCATTAGATATGGCTTTAGCATATGCATTAGGAATTGGTGGAGCAAGAGCCGGAGTTCTTGAAACAACATTCAGAACAGAAACAGAAACAGACTTATTCGGAGAACAGGCAGTACTTTGCGGTGGTGTTTGTGCATTAATGCAGGCAGGATTTGAAACATTATGTGAAGCAGGATATGATCCAAGAAACGCATACTTTGAATGTATCCATGAAATGAAGCTTATCGTAGACTTAATTTACCAGTCAGGATTTGCAGGAATGAGATATTCAATATCAAATACAGCAGAATATGGTGATTATGTAACAGGACCAAAGATTGTTACAGCAGAAACAAAGAAAGCAATGAAGAAAGTACTTAG
>NZ_JAODBU010000025.1:0-619 GCF_025336545.1 Eubacterium album
TTCTCTTCCTCCGGCTACTTAGATGTTTCAGTTCACCGGGTTCCCTCTGCATGGCTATGTATTTACCATGCAGTGACTGGAGTTCTTCCAGCCGGGTTTCCCCATTCAGAAATCAACGGATCATTGGATATTTGCTCCTCTCCGTCGCTTATCGCAGCTTATCACGTCTTTCTTCGGCTCTTAGTGCCAAGGCATCCACCCTGCGCTCTTATTAGCTTAACCATCTTTTCTCTCGGTGTATAGCGTTACACCGGATGGCTTTCTTTTGAGTTTATTTTCTCTTGTGTTTGTTCGCATCTTTCGATGCGCCTCGGATGTCTTGAAATTGGCATGTGCATATATTTTACTATATGACATTCTTTTTCTAGATTATTTCAGTATGCAGTTTTCAATGTACAATCTTTTTGACTGTTTTAATCAGTCATTACATATCAAAATCTTTTCTGATATCTAATCACTGGTCAAAACCAGCATCTATGTAAACATCTTTTCGATGTTTCTTTCTTTAATCTGGCAGCCACCCGCTCTCCCATGCCGTCTCCAGCATAGTACCATAGGCCGCTAAGGTCTTAACCATCGTGTTCGGGATGGGTACGGGTGTTTCCCCTTAGCGCATCGC